>JAIPIT010000085.1 GCA_021734505.1 Fidelibacterota bacterium
GAGAAATTTATCGTTTATCCCACCTTCGCATAAAGCTTCGGTGGATCTTCGATTTATCGTTTATCCCACCTTCGCATAAAGCTTCGGTGGACAGGCGTTTATCGTTTATCGTTTGGAATTATAAACAAAGCTCGATAAATTCCTGCGCATAGAATGGATAGCAAGAATTTTGCAGCTATTCAAAAATTCTAGTTAGCCAGAATCAGGTGTATAAATGAAAAAGATCACAGTTTTCTTGATAATATTATTTATGTCTGTATCATTATTTGCCATCGATTCCCTGCATGTTTATGGTCGTGTGATACTTGATACGGCAGGATTGGCCGATGTTAAGATCGGGCCCGCGGTTACTGATAGCGAAGGTTATTATTCATTCAAACTGCCTGCAGGTACCGATACCACATTTATACCTAATTTCAAGTCTTTTATTTTTTCACCGGTTTCCCATGAGATATCAGCTTCAGATACCGTTTGCGACAGTATGAATTTTATTGCATCACGACAGACAAAAAAAATTATTCTCATTGCAGGACAATCAAATACCGGTTTTAATGGAAGCAGTGAGTTTTTTATCAGTGATGAAGTGGATGAGCAGATCCCGTATTACATGGCTTTTGCCGGGATTGAACATGGTTTGGATGTCTTGGGGCCCATATCGAATTTTGGCGTATATAATTGGGGGAATTTTGGTTTTGAAATGCTATTGGCAAGAACCTTGTTCAAAGAGTATACGGATTCACTCGCAGTAATGAAGATCGGTTGGGGAGGTACCAGTTTGGTCACCCAATGGTGTGAACACGGCGATATCTGGGAGTGGTTCAGGGAAATGTACGAACATGCGATAGATTCAATGCATGTAGAAGGGTACGAGCCTAAGCACATCGGTTTCTTTTGGTATCAGGGAGAGAGTGACAGGAACCTTGAAAGATCAAGCGTTTATGCTGATAGCCTATATCATTTTGTAGACAGGATCCGGGAATTATTACCCAATGATTCCGAAGTCGATTCACTTCCTTTTGTGTGTGTCAGGATCTTATGGAATCCCGCGTCAATTTATGAAGAACCGGTCAGGCAAGCTCAGATGGATATCATCAATAACAGATCCTACACAGCTTGGGTGGATATAGATGATTGTGACCCTTATCGTGTCAGTGAAGACAATTTGCATTATAACGGTATTGCATTGAACCGCATCGGTTATAAGCTTGCCACAACATATTTGGATTTGATCGGACATCCGGTAGACAGTATTGCCACCGTAACCATTGATCTAAATAGTGAGATCGATTCGTCGTTTATTCTCTCTGTGGAGGGTGATACCGTTTTTAATAATTTTGTCACCACTCCATCCTGCCAATTTCCTGCAAAGTTGGGTGATAGCCTAAGTTTGAAACTGCTTTTACCTACCCGGGACTATGTCAGTGATCCTGAGATCATAACCATTCCTTTCGTATATGATCCCACTGCGATCCTTGATGGTGCATATACTTTCAATGTCCACATCAAGACCGAAATTGTCAGCTATAAAGATGATATAAACCCACTATTGTATGAAGCTTATCCTAATCCTTTCAATCCCAGCACCACGATCCGAATTAGTTTGCCTGAAACGACTGATGCGGAATTGTCAATCTATAATCTGCAAGGTAAAAAGGTAGCAACGATAATAAATGGACCAATGCAAAACGGATTTTATAATCTTGAATGGGACGCACGAGCATATCCCGGCGGATTGTATATTGCCAGACTGACAGCCGGGTCAGAAACGCAGCAAATAAAATTATTGTTTTTAAAATAAAATTAACGCATTATGAAAAAATGATTAAACGTTAAACGTTAAACGTTAAACTATCAGATGATCTTCAAGGAGGATGTTTTGAAACGCCTACACCTAATTTTAATTATGCTATTGTCTTTTAGCTTTTTGTTTGCCGATACGAACATTGATTCGCTTATGGTTTACGGACGGGTCATGCTGGATACAGCCGGATTGGAAGATGTTAAGATCGGCCCGGTGGTAACCGATAGTGAGGGGTATTATTCATTTAAATTGCCAGCGGGTATCGATACCACTCTGACACCTCATTTGAATGCCTTTTTGTTCTCTCCGGCGTCTTATGAAATTTCTGCAGAGGATACGGTATTGGACAGCATCAATTTTACTGCCAGTCGTCAAGTTAAAAAAGTGATCATCATTTCGGGGCAATCCAATGCGGAAAATATGGGTGAACCTCAAAAGCATTTCATTACGGATGAAGTAGATAGAAATATACCTTACTATTTGGCCTATTGTTATGGGGATTTTGGCTTTTCAACTTTGGGATTATTGACAAAATTCGGATATTCATATGAATATTGCAAGGGTTATGACAAAGGTTTTGGCCTGGAAATGCTTCTTGCCAGAACGCTTTATAAACATTATACGGATTCACTTGGCGTGATCAAGACTCCGTACAGCGGCACAAGTCTTGATTCTGACTGGAAACCCGACGGTGCCACTTGGCAGTGGTTTCTGGAGAAACAGGAAAAAGCGGTTGATGCGTATCGTGAATATGGATATGAGCCGGAATATATTGGTTTTTTCTGGTTTCAAGGCGAAAGCGACGAAACTCCTTTGGGAAGTTCACACTATCGGAAGAATCTGCGTGAATTTGTTGACCGAATCCGTGAGCGTTTTCCCAATAGTTCCGAATTGGAGAATTTGCCCTTCATTTGCGTTCAGATCAACTGGAACCCTGATTCACCGTATGAAGAACCTGTTCGCCAGGCACAAATGGACTTGCCCAACCAAAGAGCAGATTGCGCTTGTGTGGATATCGACGATTGTAACCGCTTGCGTTATTCGTCAAAAAATGCGCATTTCAACGGCAATGCTTTGAACCGTATCGGTTATAAACTTGCAACGACATATCTGGATATGGTCGGACAACCTGTGGACAGTACGATAACCGTAACAGTCAATATAAATGATCATGATATGGAGAATAAACCGATGCTGTCAGTTTCAGGAGATACTACTTTTTTTGATGGGATCGAAGGCACTTCTTACAGTTTCTTAGCTAAGCTGGGAGATAATTTAAATTTCAGTGTGTATACCTACAATGAAGATTATGAAAGTTCTCCTGCATTGATACGGGTGCCTTTCGCTTATCATCCAAGTGCCATTCTCGATGGATCCTATACCTTTAGAATTACATCTGTTGTTAAAGTAGGGGACTACCCCGGTACAATGGAACATTTATTGATGGACTCGTATCCGAATCCATTTAATCCAGTTACGTTAATTGACTTACAGCTACCGACTTTCAGCCATGTGGAACTTTGTATTTATGATCTACAAGGGAAAAAAGTCACAACCCTTGTCAACATGCTGATGGAAAAAGGCACATATCAGGTAAAATGGGATGCATCAGGCAAACCCAGCGGTATTTATATGGCTCGTTTAATAGCTGCTGATCAAATAATAACGACAAAAATGCTTTTAATGAAATAATTATCCTATTAAAGTAAAATAAGACGCAGCCTTGTTGCGTCTTTACTGTAATATCTTGAATTTATACCGCGTTATTAAAAATTTTATTTAATTATACATAAATTAGATATAGTATGATAATACAATACTATTATTATCACAATATTTTCTTGAAAATTACTTTTTTATATTTTAAATTAGAAAAAATAAGAATAGGAAGTTAAAAATGAATTATCAGAAATTCATTAGGTCTCATTAATAATTTTATGCGGAGGTTATTATGAAAAAATTATTAAGTGTTTTATGTATTGTTACTTTTTTGTTTGCAGCGAATCCGGAGCATGTCATTTCTCCGGTGGTTGCATCCACTACCTATCAGACCACCCGAACTATGGTCAATATTTCGAACTGGGCTTATTGGGTATACTATAATGGTCAAACAGGCCATTCACCGGACGGAAGATCCGGAGGTATCTATCCCCGTGGAACTGCTTCCGCTATTTATCATGACGGTTTTGTCTGGGGCGGTTATTTTGATACCGATGATAATGGTTCAGGTGATCAGATACGTGTTGGAGGCAGTACTTACAATATTGGTACGATCCCCGGCCGAGTGATCACCGGCGGAACATACAGTTCCGGAACATATTCTCTGGCAGATATGACAGATGCTTCCGTAAGAGTATATCGTGTCAGGGAAGATTATGACAGTCTTACTCACGAAATGCTGATCCCGGATGCCGCTGAATTGAATAATGTGGATATCAGCAGTGTGACACATTCAATGACGCAGGACATTATGGATCAATACGAATTGGATTGGGACGAATGGCCGGTCGCATGGGGAGCTCCTTACAACGATCTTGACGGTGATGGTATTTATACGGCAGGCGTTGATGAACCGGGCATGGCAAGAGCCGAACAAACGGCATGGTGTGTCGTAAATGATTATAGTGCTACTGCATCCACTTCTTTATACGGATCACAACCTATTGGCGTTGAGCTTCAGATCACCGTGTGGGCTTACGATTATGATTATGAACGTCGCGGTCACAATGAACCGAACACCCTTTATAAATCGTTCAAACTGATCAATAAATCCGGAAGGATACTTGAAAATGCATATGTTTCTCAATGGTCGGATCCGGATATTGGATCAGCCGGTAATGATCTGATCGGTTGCGATTCGATCATGGGTATCGGGTATGTTTATAACGGAGAAGTCAATGATGAGGATTTTGATTATTATTACTTGGCGCC
The DNA here is from genome assembly GCA_021734505.1 of Fidelibacterota bacterium. Lineage (GTDB taxonomy): Bacteria > Fidelibacterota > Fidelibacteria > Fidelibacterales > Fidelibacteraceae > M50B103. The sequence goes on from JAIPIT010000085.1 coordinate 4,733, forward strand.
TCCTTCCATTGGATATCTTTGGTTGCAAGGACCCATGGTCCCGGGTTCACCCACGGATACGGCATGGATCGACTTTAAAAAACGAGGCGGATATAAAAATATGCCAATGACCTCTTTTGGATGGTTTTCTGCCGGATCTGCGATCGAAGATCCTGAATTAGGTGAATACGTAGGATCCCTTCAGTTCTACAACTTGATGAGAGGTTATGTGCCGACAGAAAATATTGCAAGTCCGACAAGATGGCATAAAAATAATGATGAAGCATACCCGACAACGTTTTTTCCCATGCACAGTGATCCGGCAACAGTCAGTGGAGACCTTGACGGCACAGGAGGTTATTTTGCGCCGGGTGACAGACGTTTCTGTCTTTCATCGGGGCCTTTCGATCTTGCGCCGGGAGATACTCAGCAAGTGATCGTTGCTCTTGTCGGGGGATTGGGCTACGATAATATATCCTCATACGTCGATATGAGAACAAATGCTCATTTAACGAAGGATTTCTTCGAAAACAGACGATGGGAACCCTGGGAAGAACCTGCACCCCCACCCGAGATCGGTATTGCGGAGATCGTTCAACTGGATGCTCCCGATGGGGCCGTTGTTGATGACAATTTATTCCATTCCCTGAATTATGCAGGAGATGGATCTCAACCCTGGCATACCACCGCCGGAGCACCTATATTTTTCGTTGATTCCCGTTCCGGAGATCTGTGGGGAGAATACCTTGATAGAACGATCGATCGTTTTCATAATTGCGGGACCTCGGATTTTGAGATCGTATTTGGGGATTCCTCTATTGCCTGGAGTTATACAATGGAAACTGTCCTACCCGGAAAAGTTCCCTTTGCGATATATAAATACGATACCGATGGAACGGTCAGGCGGCAATTCATTGCAATTTATGATAATCAAATTTCAGGTACCGACAATTCCTGGGATCAGGGTTTAGCGATGACATATACGACCGAGAGGGGTTTTGAGGAGATATATTCATATGACAATTCCGGGACCGGTTATCAGGTTTCGGATGAAGCCGCCTATATAAGTGCCAATAATTTGGCATCCGCACCTTCAAATACGGGATGGGCTCATCCTTCTAATCCCTATGAATATCCTCAGCTCAATAATGTCATCATCGGTATGTACCCGGAAGGAGGAGTTGGTCCGCCCACCAATGGAACGGTCATTCGCTTAAATACCTTCAAACCGGATGATGATCCTTCTTCTGTCGTTTGCGAGCTTGATTTTGAACTTGGAGAGGCTTATCCCAATCCTTTCAATCCCAGCACCACGATCCCCTTTACTTTGACCGAGAGCGATTATGTCGGTTTAAAAATATTCGATATGCGCGGTCGTTGCGTAGAGACACTGATCGATCATCTGATGGATCCGGGTATGTATCGGATACCTTTTGACGCACGTGAGCTTGCATCAGGTGTTTATATCTATCGTCTGCGCGTGGGACAAAAGTTCAAGACCGGAAAGATGATATTGAAGAAATAAAATAATTATAAATTATAAATTATGAATTATTTTTGGTTGAAATTATAATTGATCTTATAAGCTTTAAAAGATCCTTTCCTTTAGGATATATGTATTTGAATTCTGTGTTAGTTATATAGCGAGAATTATGCATCAATTCGAGCCAATATAAACTTTCATCACATTCTTTCTGACCAATTGCAAGCTTGTGAATGAAATCTGCTCTGCTTTCGGCATTTTGCGCTTCTCTTACTTGTGCGCCAACACTAGTTGCACTTTTTAAAAATTGTTTACTTAAAACGAATTCTTTTCTCGAAATAATTTTTTTATAAAGTCGAATTGACAAATCGGCATAAGAATAGCTTAAATTTTTTACGGCATTGTTCATTTCGTCCCCAATTTCTATCGAAATAGAATTTATCAAAAGCTAATTCATTCGTCAATTCTTAATATTTAAACTTGACGAGCATCACGTATTTAAACGTCATAATTTATAATTGATAATTTATAATTAATGAAGTGCTAATAATTCTAGCGTAGAGGGTATTCCTATCGGTTTATGCTCTATAAACTTTTCAAAGTCTTCACAAACTCCGGATCGGGTTCGGCGCCGATGCCGATGATATCATCGGGAAAATCGATCATGCCGTTCTCAATGGTCACACCGCCGATGATGGGTTCATCGATATGGCCGACATTGGCATCAAGGTCAAAATACTGAACGATGGGGTGGGCCATTGCAAAATGGCAAAATGCCGTATTGGCGAGTCCGGATTCAGACATGCAGCCGGTCATGCAGGGAATATGCGCCGCTTCACAGATATTCGCGATCATGATCGCATTTTTTATACCGCCCGATTTTGAGATCTTTATATTGATCATTGGCGCGGCCTGTTTTTGTATGACCATCATGGCATCTTCAGGAGAGAAAACCGATTCATCCGCCATAATGGGAATGGAAGTCCGTTCAGAAATATATTTCATGCCGTCCAGGTCCCATCGGCGGACGGGCTGTTCACAAAATTCAATATCAAGTTCTTCCATCTGTTTAAGGCTTCTTATGGCCGTCACACGATCCCATCCCTGGTTGGCATCGATCCTGATCTTGACATCCGGTCCGATGGCTTTACGAATGGCTCTTAGACGAAGCACGTCTTCCTCCGGATCAAGCCCCACCTTTGTTTTGATCATCCTGAATCCCTGATCAATGATCTTTTGAGCGTCTTTACCTGCTTCTTCAAGCTTGCCGATACCCATCGTCAAATCAGTTTCCATCGGTCGTTTTTCTCCACCGAGAAAGCGGTATAAGGGAAGGTTCGCATGTTTTGCAGCCAGGTCATACAAGGCCATATCGAAAGCGCTTTTAATAGTTGAATTCAAAGGGAGGAATGCATCCATTTCCCTGACTCGGGAGGCGTAATCCAAGGGATTCTTACCAATAAGTATTTCTCTCAATTCTTTGGCAGCAGCCAGATTGATTATTTGGGTTTCTCCGACAATGGCGCGAAAGGAACTTGCTTCCCCCCAGCCGTAAAGATCTTCGTTTGTACGGATGCGTATGAGCACATTCTGAGCGCCGGATACCACCATTGTGGCGATCTTGAATTCATGTTCACTTG
>JAIPIT010000086.1 GCA_021734505.1 Fidelibacterota bacterium
CCTTGAGAGACGTCATATCCGGCGGTTCGGTTACCTTGAAATATTGGAATAATTTTTTATCGGCGAGACCAAAGCAGGGATATGAAATTTCCGTTAATCACCCCCAAAAGATCGGACGTTTCTCAAGTTTGAATATCAATGGAAGTTATACCAATGACCGGACACGTTATGAAGATGAACTCGATATTGATGAAAAACTGGAACAGCAAATGGTATCAAGGGCGACATTTCGCACTCAATTGGGTCCTTTTTCAATGAGCCTGAATGCTTCACATACCGAAGACCTTAGAACCGGAACTTCAACGACATACTTGCCGCAATTCTCTCTTTCAAAATCAAGGGCAAATGTCTTTAAAAGAAAAAGCAAATCGCAACCCGAACGCTGGTATCATAAGTTCACCTATAACATCTCCTCGAATTTAAGCAATAAATTCATGCACACTTGGAATGAAGCGGACAGCGTTTTTTACGATAAACAGCAAAATAAGCTGCAAACAAATATGGGTGTCCAATACAATAATAAGATCTTAGGCTTTCTGAACGTATCACCTTATTTAAATTACTATGAAGACTGGACAATGCTCTATATGGCTCCTGAAACGAGAAATGACTCAGCGTTGGTAGATGAGGACGGCGACCTTATTTTAAGTGAGATCAATGGCTTTAAAAGACGGGGGCGATTTAATCTTGGAACCAGTGCCAGTACAACACTTTACGGTATTTTCAATCTTAACCTCGGACCTCTGAAAGCGGTTCGTCATACCATGAATATGAGCCTAAATTTTGTTTATCGACCCGACCAATCGAATAACCCCAACTATGTTTATCACGGTGTGGATATAAACGGAGAAGAAGTATCTTACGACTATTTTGCAAGTACCCTGCTTGGACGTACTCCCTCATCTCAAAGTCAGACATTCAATATGTCATTCAATCACAATTTTGATTCAAAAACCATCAATAAACAAGGTGATGAAAAAAAGACAACGTTCCTGAACATAAAACACAGTTATAATTTCCTGGCTGATTCACTGAAAAGCAGTTACATCACGGCCACATCAACAATTAAGGATCTGCCGGGAGGAATGGACCTGAAGATCGATGCAACATTTGATCCTTACGATTATCGTGTTACCGATGATGGTTCTATCAACAGGATAAATCAACTTGCCATCCCGAGAATGACCCAGTTAAGGCTTAATACGGGTTTTGTTATAAAGCCGAAGGAAAAAGGGCAGTCTGAGCTTAGCGAAAATAATCCGGACTCAACATCAAATGCAGATGGTCCTCAAAACCCTGTCATTCCAAAAGGAGCCGATACGGGATTTGACAGATGGAGCATCAATTCGGGTGTATCCTTTGTTTCAAATGCCAGCGACCCTTTAAATATCAAGAATAGTCTGCTTATTACGACAACCATGAAAGCTTATCTTTCTCCAAAGTGGTCAGGCACCTATCGTATCAATTTTGACGTGTTGGAGCAAAAAATTACCGATCAACGACTAAGTCTGGTACGTGATCTTCATTGCTGGACGCTTGCTTTGGACTGGAGACCGGGTAAAAGTATTTTTCTGCGTATGAACGCCAAATCGAGTTTACTGAAAGATTTTAAAATGTTACAAAAGAAGTCATACTATTAATGTATCCCGATTATGTAAAAATCAAGGTTGCTTACACTGAAACAATATCAAATGAACTTGATAAGCTCATTGAATCGGGTGAAATATTATCAGTTGAAACCAAAAAGAATGAAATAACCGTTTTGGATCTCTGGGAAAACCGTGACAAGCTGATAGCGATCCTTAAGAGGAAACTTCCAGATGAAAAATTGACGGTAAGCAAGCTTGAGGGACGTGATTGGAACCGGGAATGGATCGAAGGTTTTCAACCCATCCGTATCGGTAGAAAATTATGGGTAACACCTCCATGGCAAGAAGGAAAAATATCCAATAAACATGAAAAGATCATTATTAACCCCGGCAATGCTTTTGGAACGGGGACCCATGAATCAACCTTCCTTGCATTGAAACTGATGAAAAAAACACTCATGGCAGGAGATGAAGTGCTGGATCTTGGTTGTGGTTCCGGTATTCTAAGTATTGCTGCCCGTAAAATGGGAGCGGGATCGGTCCATGCCATTGACAATGACCCCGAGATAGAACACAATTTGAACGAAAATCTTGAAAAAAATAATATGAAAGATATTTCATGGGAAATATGTGACATTCTGTCAATGGATACTTATTCGTGCGATCTGGCATTGATCAATATACAAAAACATGTAATTTTACCTCTTTTAGAGCGTTTTAGCGTTGCAAAAGGCACCCCGAATCGTGTAATTTTAGCCGGTCTTTTATATGAACATAAAAAAGATATTCGGAACGCTTTGAAAGAACGAGGGTATAAAACACTCGATATACGACGAATGAATGAATGGATGGCCGTATCGGCTATACGACGGAGAATGAATGAAACATAAACTGACAATATTTGCCATCATCCTTTTTCTAGTTTTAATATGGGGATGCGGGCCCGTTTACCCTGACGGAAATACGGAAACATCTTATCCGGTTCCTGAATTCAGCGATGAACTGCTGACTTATAATACCCTTAGACAGGAACTGCATTGCGAAGTTCAGGTTCATTATGACAGCGCGGTGACAGACCTGCGCGCAGGATTTACCCTGACCGGTTTTGAAGAAACGACTTTTCAGACAACACTAAACGACTCCGGGAAATCGGGTGATGCCATGCAGGGTGATAATATTTTTTCAAAAAATATTTCATTGACCCGCATAGATTCAATGGATGGACAGATCATCGCACGCTATGATATTTATGAAGGCGGGATATCAATAAAAACTCTTAATGATACGATACAAATTGTAGCAAATCTTCCGCCTTTTATTACAGAGATCAATATGCCTGATACGATCGTAAGGCCCCGAATAGGCACGAAAGACCTATTGATCTCATTATCGGTTGATGATCCTAACGGTATCCAGGATGTTATCAACGCTTATTTTCAGGTAAAGAATAATTCAACCGGTCAATGGAGTTCCGATTATCCCATGAATGATATGGGAACTCTGGGAGATGCAACGGCAGGGGACGGTGTGTTCTCTACAGGTTTAGAAATATCCTCTGATAATTCAGCGGTGACGAATTATTTCCGATTCCGGATCAAAGATACGGCGTCAAACTTTTCGGACTGGAGTCTTGACTCCGTGGTGGTGAGGTAAATATGAAAAAATTAAGTATACTGATCTTTATTCTCACCGCATCCTTTGCATTGGCTACACCGCTGGCAAACACGTATGAATTAGATGATTCCATAGCATATGAAGGTCTGGGCAGTAATGCCGTAACCGATATTGTGCAGGCAAGTGATTCGACCTTTATTTTTGCGAACGGTAACGGTTTATCTATCACATATGACAGGGCCGAACATATTTATACTTTTTATCCGAATGGAGAGACGGTTTCATATGGTTCCGTAACCGGACTGGCCGTTCTGGGTGAACATATTTGGGTTGCTACCGCTTATGATACAATGATACTTGAAGGCTCTTACTATACGGATTATCCCGTAGGTAACGGCATTTCATATTCACCGGATTTAGGCAGGACCTGGCAAAGATTTCCTCAGTCGGTTGACCGGGATGACGATTCGCTTCAGGTTATCTATGGCGACACGATACCAGCCTTGCCGATCAATTCCAGAATTAATAATCTGACCTATGATCTTGCCGTCCAGGTCACAACTGAAGGCGATACCGTTCTTTGGTCGGCGAACTTTGCGGGAGGATGCCGTAAGAGTTACGATAACGGTGCAACATGGGAACGTGTGGTTTTACCACCCGATTATTACGATGTTCTGGATCACGATACTGAGCTGGATTTCCAGCTGAGTCCCACTAGTGGTGCTTTGGGATTTGAAAACAATCTCAATCACCGGGTATTCTCTTTACATATTACCGGGGATACGGTGTTGGTAGGAACGGCCAACGGGATAAATATTTCTTATGATGGCGGCGATACCTGGATCAAGTATACGGCTCAAAATTCCGGTATAAGCGGGAATTTTATCGTTGACCTCACACAAAATGAAGACGGTACCTTCTACGGGGTTTCTTTGGCGACACAAAGCTCAGAAGACAGGGGCTTGGCCGTATCGCACCGAAATCAAAACGGATTGCTTTATTGGGAAACTCAATTACCGGGAACCCGTTTGTACGATGTTTTTTCAAAAAACGATGAATATGCTTTTACCTCCGGAGAAGAAGGTTTCTGGTATTCTGCAGATGGGTGGAATTGGTTTGAAATGCCCAATGTTGTTGATAATAACGGACGTTTACTGTTGACCCAGAAAATCTATTGTGTGTATGAAGATAACCGAGATGTATTATGGATCGGAACTGCTGACGGTATCGGACGCACATCGGATATGGGTATGAATTGGGAGATCATACGCCGGGTTGAAAGCAATTACACAGAAGATCTTGCATTGTCGGCTTATCCAAGTCCCTTCTCCCCATCGCGGATGAACACTTTGGACGGAGAGGGCTATGTCAGGATCAATTGCCAATTGCCCGACCCGGGAACAATTAGCGTAGACATATTTGATTACTCAATGACAAGAGTAAAAAATATCGCTGACAGAATTAATGTCAACAATGATGTTATAGAATTGATCTGGAATTGCAAGAATGGATTGAACGATCAAGTGGCTAATGGTGTATATTTCATTCGTCTTGAATATGATTTTGGCGACGGAGATGGAAAACAGGTGGCTTGGACAAAACTGATCGTACTGGATTAAGGTGAAAAATGAAAAACAGTTATAAAATATTACTTCTTGTTACACTGATTATATCTACGCTCCTCGCTGATGACGAGGCGGGAGGAACCGCGGGCGCTTACTTAAGAATGCCGGCGGATGCCCGAACGGCTGCTCTTGGAAATGCAGGGACGGTTATGTTAAACGATGTAAATATGGCAAATGGGAATCCGGCTACTATTCCTTCGATAAAGGAAAAACAGTTTTCATCATCTTTCCAGTTTTTATCGCTGGACCGTTCATATCAAACCATCGCTTTCGGAGTAGCTATGCCCCCAAAAGCAGGGATGTCGATCACGTGGATCCATGCCGGAGTGGACAATATTATCGGCAGGAATTCTTCCAATGACTATACATATGAATACAGCTGGTCTCAGAACGCCTTTATTATCGGTTTTGGACTTAATATTACCGAATGGCTGTCGATCGGTCTTTCCGGAAAGGTATTAACAGATCAGTTGGTTAATTCATCTTCCAGTGGTTTCAGCGCAGATGTCGGCTTATTGATCACACCATTGAAAAATTTGAATTTGGGATTTGTTCTAAAAGATGTTTCCGGAAAGACGACATGGGATACGTCAATGGAACCTTATGTTGAATATCAAACCCGACAAGTTGATTATTACCCATTATCATATCACTTTGGATTTTCCTACTTGCTGGCCGACAGGGTCCTTTTTACAGGTTCTTATAAATATTCGGAACAGATAGAACCCACATGGCATGTTGGGATCGAAGGCAGAATAGGAGAGTCGGTATTCTTGCGTGCCGGTGCCGAGAACGGTGCTCCGACCTTTGGTGTGGGAACTTCATATAAATTATGGAACAATATTTCTACTCGAATGGATTACGCTTTCTTGACGGGAACCTTACAACAGGGCGGCAGTCATCTGTTTACCTGGATGTTTTATTTCTAGGAGTTGTTTAATGAAAAAGTTTAGTATAATTCTGTTGATTTTCAGCTTTGCTCTTGCCGGAGAAGGGCTTCCGGTGCTTACTCTGCCTGCAATGGCACAAGACGGCTATTTCCCCTCGAGTCCGGTCAAAGATCAAAATAGTGTTGCTTTTTCATATGCAAGTTGGTATCTGGCAACTGATTATTCGGCCATATCGGTTAAGTTCAACGGCTATGAAATTGGATTTAAAGGGTTGATGTCAGATAATATCGAGATCCGGGGAGAGGTTCCCACGGATCAACCTGTCGGAACAACTTCATATTATAATTCGACTTTATATTTACGCAAGGAATTTCACTTAAACGATAAATGGGCGGTTGAGGCAAAAGCCGGCCTTGTTAATGAACGTTTGTTTTATGCTTCTTCCTGGGGAGGTACGGTTGACGCCCAAATAGCTCGAACTATCAATGTCATGGGAAGAGTTGTGGCCGGATTTGAAAATGTCGGGTGGATGTCACCCCTGAATGAAGTAGGCACTAAGGTACCGACGCGTTATTATGTCGGTGGTGATCTGATCTTCAATTTCTTTATCGTATCGATCAAAGGCGGGGTCAGTTCGGATCTGGACCCCTTATTCAGATGGGGTATTCGCTATTTCCACCCTTTCTTTGAGATCTCCTATTCACACGATAATTTGCAACGGGTACACCATGTGGGTGCAGAAATTAAATGGAATAAATTCAGAGTAGGGTACGGGCAGTATTTTCATCAAGATGGATTGGGATATCCCATGATGGTCTCATTTGGTATGTTATTTTAACATGAATCAATTATTTAAAATCTCTTTGTTTTTGTTGCTTGGCTTTTCTTTAATAAGCTGCGAAGGTTTGATGCGTGGTTCGGAACCGCCCGAAAGACCCTCTGTAGATCATTTTATTCCCCCGACAGACCCGGGTTTGGTTTTTTCAAATCTGGAAAATGCATTTACTTATCGCGAGTATGATATCTACACAAGATGTTTGGCGGATTCACTTTCATCCGGGAGATCATATAGATTTGAACCCGCTCCTGTAAAGACCGTTACTTTTCCACTTGACTGGGGCAAACAGGACGAAGAGCTGTTCTTCCAGGAATTATTGGCCGCTTGTCCGGCAGATTCTCTTTTAATATTAACGATCTCAAATGACGATATTCCAGACAGCGATGAAGGAGATACCATTTCATATCAGATCAATTATAATATTGTAGCGAATCACACAAGGCAGGGAATTGATAGAGATTTCAACGGCAGAAGTTACATTAAACTCATTAGAAACAATCAGAATTACTGGGTTATCTATTACTGGCAGGATATTCCGGTCTCAACCGATGCAACATGGTCGGATCTTAAAGCTTATTTTTAATAGCCGGTACAAGGAGTTATAATGAAGAAATATTTGATCATAATATTGACTTTTTTGATCTTGTTATCATCTTGTACGATCAAGAAGATCGAATCGGTAGATACTATCATTGAAAAATCAATAGAAGACAGGATTTTCCCGGGCGCAGTTCTGGTCGTAGGTAATTCTGAAAAGATCATTTATCAAAAAGCCTATGGCCATTTTACGTATTCGGACACATCAAAAGAAGTTGATGTCAATTCAATGTTTGACATGGCCTCTTTAACTAAGGTGTTCGCGACGGGAATGAGTGCAATGAAAGCCATAGATTCCGGCTTGATCGATCCTGAAAAATATGTTGTTGATTATTTGCCCGAATTCAACAATCACGGAAAAGAGATCATAAAAGTAAAACATCTTTTAATGCATAACAGCGGTTTGCCTTCATACACAAGACCCGGTAAAAGTTCTGATGAAACGCTTAGTATAATAATGAACATAGAAATGGATCGGGAATTGGGAGATTATAAATATAGCTGTTTGAATTTTATTACTCTGATGAGAGTGGTCGAATCCGCTACCGATATGCCAATGTGGGAATTTTATAAAAAGTCTTTTACTCAACCGATGGAAATGGAAAGGACCATGTTCTCTCCTCCCCAAGAAATACGTGAATATTGTTTGCCAACCATTGG
>JAIPIT010000087.1 GCA_021734505.1 Fidelibacterota bacterium
ATTCACCATTAAAATGAAATTGTGTGGAATCTTCATTTAATTTTTCAATGTAAAAATCCGGATCATCTGCGCCCACATTGCTCATACCGCATCCAATGCGGTAATTATGACCCACAATGATATAGGGCTGTCCGGGAAGCGATACGCCCGTGATATTCAGTTTTCCGGGCACCACACAGTGCATCTGGTACCAGATGCCGGGCGCTCCAAAACCAAGGTGCATATCATTACACATGATGGCTGCGCCGTTGTTGACTTTTTGTTTGTTGATCGCCCAGTTATTGCTTCCGTGAAAAACACCGGAGATACCCAGGTCGCTTAACTGATCGAAAGCCGAATAAAGATCTGAAAAAACAAGCGCATCTTTCAATCCCGGGAAGACCAAGGTATGATGTGTAGCTGAACCGGGAAGGAAATCCTGAACGCGTTCTTCTCCCAGTTTTTGTACTAATTGATGCAGGGATATTTTACTGCGGTAACCGCTGGTAAGGTCCCATGACATATAGCCGATCATGTTGATCGAATGCAAGGGTTCCCATGGTTCCGGTTTATAACCAAGAATGGCAAATTCAGGGGGAAGTTTCTTTTCATGGTCTTCAAGATATTGATTCACACCATCGGCAAAAGCGATGAGAGATAATTTTATATCCGGATCGATGGTTCTTAGGATCTTTTCAGATTTTTCCGATATACGCAATGCTCTCATGAGTGCATCGGTTTCTATCAGGTCATCACCGAATATCTCCGATAATTGTCCTGTGGTCCCTCGTCTGATGAGATCCATCTGCCACATGCGGTCTTGTGCCATTACATAACCCACGGCTCTGTACAGGTCTTCTTCAGTCTCGGCAAAAATATGCGGGATAGCATATTGATCACGATATACCTCGGCCGGTGCCGTCATGTTGCGTAATTCTATGTCCTGGTTATAGTCCGGCAATGCGCGTGAACTTATTCGGTCCACAATAAACAGTGTAGATAGAAATACTATTACAAGAAGTAATAGAACGAGCTGTACGATCCGTAGGAAAATTTTCATGTTCCACCCCGATTTAAATTGTAACAGCTGACGTGATGACATGTCTTTAGACGGGATCACAGGATGGCTAGGATGCCTTTAGACAGGATCACAGGATGATCCGGATATTTTTAACAGGATCAACATTAAATCCAAATGTCAAGTCTTAAACCTGTTGATTTGTAGTCAAGCGTCAATTATCAATCATCGACCCATCAACTTATCAACTCATCAACTTTTCTTATGAATTCATCGTACGAAGAAATTCTTTATTGCTCTTGGCGTGGTTCATGCGATCTATCATGAATTCCATGGCCTCCATCGGACTCATTTCATTCAGGAATTTACGCAGGATCCAAACACGGGCAAGTTCATTCTTGCTGAGCAACAGTTCCTCTTTACGGGTACTGGACCGGTTGATATCGATTGAAGGGAATATTCGTCTATCGCTCAAGCGGCGGTCTAGCACGAGTTCCATATTACCGGTACCTTTGAATTCTTCGAAAATCACATCATCCATGCGACTGCCCGTATCGATAAGGGCCGTAGCAATGATGGTGAGACTCCCGCCATTCTCGATGTTCCTGGCTGATCCAAAAAAGCGCTTTGGTTTGTGCAGTGCGTTACTGTCAATACCGCCGGAAAGAATTTTTCCGGAATGCGGGACAACCGCGTTGTGTGCGCGTCCAAGACGGGTGATACTATCAAGAAGGATCACAACATCCTGGCCATACTCAACGAGGCGTTTAGATTTTTCCAAAACCATCTCAGATACTTGCACATGGCGTTCGGGGGGTTCATCAAATGTAGAGCTGACGACTTCCGCGTTGACATGGCGTTCCATATCGGTCACCTCTTCAGGGCGTTCGTCGATCAACAGAACCATCAGAATGACTTCAGGGTGGTTCGCAAGAATACAATTAGCGATCTTCTGTAAAAGAATGGTTTTCCCGGTTTTAGGCTGAGCGGTGATCAAACCGCGCTGACCTTTTCCGATCGGTGTCAGAAGATCTATGATACGTGTAGAAAGATCGTTTTCATCATAGCGTTCAAGATGAAGGCGTGTTTCAGGATATAAGGGAGTCAGATTCTCGAAAGATTCCAGACTTTTTGCAAACGCCGGGTCTTGATTATTAATGGACTCCACCTTCAAGAGAGCAAAGAATTTTTCGCCTTCTTTAGGTGGTCGCAATTGGCCGGCAACAAGATGACCGGTCTTCAATCCGAAGCGCCGTATTTGAGTTGGAGCCACGTAGACATCAAGATCTGAGCTTAAATATGAAAAACGAATAGAGCGTAAAAAGCCATAACCATCCGGAAGGACTTCCATTATTCCTTCTTCATATATGTGTCCAAGGCGTTCTGCCTGAGATGACAGGATCTTAAATACAAGTTCCTGTTTTTTTAGGTTCTGTACACCCGGGACTTCGAGTTCAAGTGCAATTTCCTGTAAAGATTTTAAAGTAAGTTCGTGAAGTTGAGAAATAGTAAATGGCGCTTTTTTCTCTTCATCGTTCAAAGTGGTATTAGTTTCGCCCACGGAAACCCCTGTTATTTATGGTTGAGATATTAAAGTTCGGTGTATGATGTAAACATAAATAAGTTGTTAGCTCTTGTCAAGTCCAAAAGAATAAAACATTAAAAAACATTCTTATTGAAAATGTCCAAATATTTGAAATTGTTCCGGGAATTTGAGTATAAAAAATAAAATGATTTTTGAGTTTTCAGAAGTGCTTGACTGACAGTCTGAAAGACTAAAATATCATCCGAAATCCGGAATATTTTCTACTCAAAAAACACCCGAATATTTGCAGGAACGAAAAATTAATTATTGGTCTAAAAAGCTGTAAATATTGGAATTGAGCAGTCAAGAAAAATTGTTGTTGAAAAATTGATTTGATTTTATTTTCAACATGTTGTATTATTTGCCTCGTAGGTTACACTAAATATAGTATAGCTACATCTTAACATAAGGCAAATTGGGGTTGTAGATGTCCTTTAATAACATGTTCAAATATCGCGGTAAATTCACAAAAATGGTAGGGGAGGAAAAGATAAGAAGTTACCAGAATTTATATGAACATTTGCAAGCTGAGATCAAGGCGGGAAATCTGCCGGTACATGACAATTACCTGAATCATAATGATCTTGCGGAAAACATCTATAGAAAGAAGTATTTTCTAAAAGACTATGAAGGTAATCCGATCGAACATCGCCCCGAAGATGTTTTCATGAGGATCTCTGCCTTCATGGCGGCACAGGAAACATCCAAGATCAAGCAGACACAGTGGGCAGAGCATTTTTACCGTGATCTTTATAACGGCCATTGGATCGCCGGTGGACGCGTACTTGCCGGTGCAGGTGATCTGTATCGCCTAAAGACCCTTGCGAATTGTTTCGTGACCGGTATTGAACATGACAATATTGAATCTATTTATAAAACTGCTGCAGAATGTGCGCGCACCTATTCTTATGGGGGCGGCATTGGTGTTGATATTTCACCCTTGCGTCCACGCGATTCCATCGTTCATAATGCGGCCGACAGCTCAACAGGCGCCGTATCATTTATGGACTTGTTCTCAATGACGACAGGTTTGATCGGACAATCCGGTCGCCGGGGTGCCCTGATGCTGACCATCGATATCAAACATCCGGATATCGAACATTTTATTAGAGTAAAGAAAAAACCCAATTGGGTGACCAACCAGATCATCGAACAATGTCGCTGGAGCGGCAAATATACGGAAGATCAACTTTCCGAACTTAAAAAACAGGTCATGGAAAACACTCAGATCCGTTTTGCGAATACTTCCATTAAGACATCAGATGAATTCATGAAGGCCGTTGAGGAAGAAACTGAATATAAGCGTGACACGATTCTTGTTTATCGCAAACGCCATAAACTTCGTCTGACCGAAGCTCTTCAGGATGACGGTTATTATTACTCACTTGGTATTCCAAGTAAGGATATTAGCGATTATGAATTACTGGAAAGTTTCGGCGATATGGAAAAATTGAATACCTGGCTTGAAGAACATTTTGATCGCAACGTGCGCAAAGATGATCTCAACGATAAACAAAAAAGAGATGTTTACGGGGATTATCTGATGGATATCGGAAAAGACGATTGGGAGATCGCCATAAAATATGCCGGTGACTTCCTTTTATATTTTGCTTCCGGTCCCTCCGGTGAGATCCGGAATCTGGTAAAAGCACGTGATATATGGAACCTCTTTGTAGAATCCAATTATCATTCGGCTGAACCCGGTTTGATCTTCTGGAGTCAGATGAGCAAATACTCGCCATCGAACTATGTCAATAAACCGATCATTTCCACCAACCCCTGCGCGGAAGTCCCACTCGAAGACGGGGGCGCCTGCAACCTGGGTTCAATTAACCTGAGTCGTTTTGTAAATGACGGGTTTACACACAGGTCAAAAATAGATTGGGAACAACTTCGCAATTCGACTGCAAGTTGTATTCGTTTCCTGGATAATGTGGTCACATGGAATGAAATTCTGAATCCGCTTGAAAAACAACGTGCTGCCGCTAATGAAACCCGCCGTCTTGGTTTGGGTATCATGGGTATTGCCGATATGTTCTTTCAGCTTGGCGTGGATTATGATTCCGAACTCGGTATTGAGACCATGGAAGAAGTGATGAGTTTTATCAATGATACGGCTTACATTACTTCCTCGGAATTGGCAAAAGAAAAAGGACCATCGGATATTTTTGTTTATGAAGATTATGCTCGCGGTCCATTCTTTCAGGAAGCGCTTACCGATGAAACCAAAGAGCATATAAAACAATATGGCTTGAGGAATATTGCCCTTACGTCCATTGCGCCGACCGGTTCGATCTCCAATATCATTAAATCATTTGAGATCGGAAAAGAAAACTATATTGGAGTCAGTGGTGGGGTAGAGCCCCTGTTCGCACTTTTCTATACGCGCCGTGCAGAATCCTTCGACAACCAGTTCTTCCAGGTTTTTCATTCTACATTGCAAGCCTATATTGATCTGAACAATCTGAATGATAAGATGAAGGATGTGAAAAAAGAATTCGACCTGGAAGATGTTCTTCCAAGCTATTTCTTTAAAACGGCTCACACTATTTCTTATGATAAGCGTATTAGAATACAGTCGGTTTGCCAGAAATATATAGATCATTCCATATCATCCACGATCAATCTTCCCGAAGACATAGAACCTGAAATCATCTCCTCGATTTATTTGGATGCCTGGTCAAAAGGGCTGAAAGGCATTACCATCTATCGTGACGGAAGCCGCTTCCCCATC
The DNA here is from genome assembly GCA_021734505.1 of Fidelibacterota bacterium. GTDB lineage: Bacteria > Fidelibacterota > Fidelibacteria > Fidelibacterales > Fidelibacteraceae > M50B103. Next base: position 5,317 of record JAIPIT010000087.1, read on the forward strand.
CTGAGCGTTGAAGGTGAAAAGACCGATTTTCAGGAATTCCGTGAAAAACACTTCGAAATGGAAGTGAGCAAAGATAAAATAGTTGAATTTACCGGCGATGAGATCATGGTACTCGAAGATGGAACACTCTCGACACCTTTCCACTATTTTCGCAAAACAATGGGTGTAAAGAATGCAACTGAGATCGAGGTAGTATAGGATGTTAAATTACAACAAAGATTTTCGCATTCGCGAAAAAAAGATAGAAAAAAAAGATCTCGATCAACGGCCACAACAGCTAACGCTAAAACGCCCTGACGTTGTTGATGCAAGGGTTTATAAGATCAAAAGTCCTTTCGTCAAATTCAATGTGTATGTTACGCTCGGATTTATTATGGAATATGGCCGCAAACGGCCGATAGAGATCTTCATTAACTCTAAAGATCTCACTCACTCGGCCCAGTATGCCGTTCTGACTCGTTTGATCTCCGCGATCTTTCGTCGTGCCGGCGATGCTCAATTCATTCTTGAAGAGTTGCGCAGTATCTACGATCCCAATGGCGGATATTTTAAAGATGGAAAATATATTCATTCTTTCTATTCCGAAGTTGCTGATGTTATCGAAAAGTTTTTCCGTGAAGAGGGCATTCTGAATGTACCCGAACAAGGCGAACAGATCAACCTGCCCATTCAGACAAGATTACCCGGTGTTCATAACATTACCGATGACGAGAATGATCCCACCACGAACAATACCTTCAAGATATGTCCTGAATGTAACAACCGCGCTTTAAAGTTTGAGAACGGTTGTGAATTCTGCGTACAGTGCGGATACACGAAGTGTGATAAGTAAAGACTAAAGGTAAAAGTAAAACGTGTCCTCCGAATTTTGACGTAAGAGGAAGATTAAAGAAAAATGAAGAGACGCCCCGAATCCTCGGGGCGTTTTTTTAAAATGGTTAAATAATCGTGTATCGGAGTCCTTGAATAATGAATTATCCACCCGTGCTAAAGCTTCGGTGGATAAATAAATATGTAAGGAACAGGCACCAGTTGGGCGAAGCTCGCAGAGCGTAGACTAATGCCTGTTCTTTTTTTCATATGTAGGGATATAATGTGAGGAGGAAAAGAGGGGAAGAGAGGAAAAAAAATATTGTCATCCTGAAAACAAGCCAACAAATACACGTCATCCCGGAAAGATTGTTATTAGCAAGCTTATCCGGGATCGGAATAATTTGATCGATAGGAAATATAACACCCGGGTCCAATTGGGCCGATCCCGGATATCCCTTTGGGATTCCGGGATGACGCGTTCTTGTTTGTTCATTCCCGTAGGGTCGCGAAGCGAGATCTCCACGAGTATTGCCATATACGAATGATTGGTCTGATATATCTAAATTATAGTTTATTATTTTTGTTAATTTAATTATCAATTATCAATTATCCATAATTCATAATCCATAATTTTCTTTTATCTTTTTCCTTTGATCTTTTATCTTTATTTTATGCCCATGGAACTGATACTTTTTCTAATATCCGTATTTTTGATCTCCTTCACAGGAGCGATGATGCCGGGTCCGGTGACCGCGGTGGTGATCGCGAATGCAAAACGCACACCTTGGGCGGGTTTTATTGTAGCGGCCGGACATGCTGTTGTCGAGGTCCCTTTAGTGATCTTTCTGGCTTTCTATGCCGCGAATTTTATGGAAAATCCAGTCGTGCATGCTATTGTCGCTTTTGCCGGGGGCGCGATGCTGATATTTCTTGGGATCGATATGATCCGGACGTCGAACAAAGAGATCCAATTGGAAGGTAAAAACCGTTCTGCCTTCATTGGCGGGATCGTGACCAGTATTAATCCCTATTTCATACTTTGGTGGGCAACGACCGGACTTGCATTGATCTTACAGGCGAAAACGTTTGGGAACTGGGTATTGGTCTTTTTTGTTATTGCGCATCTTTCGGTTGATTTTCTCTGGGATGGCATACTGGGTTGGTTGGCGCATCGTTCGGGTGTTTTCAATCATCCCCGTACAAGACGCATTCTATATATTGCTCTTGGCCTGTGTCTGATCCTTGTGGCGAGTTATTTTATCGTGTCGGGGATCAGGGTGATTTCTGCTTGAATATCGAATCATGAATATACGAACAATAGAACGAGCGAAGTAAATATCAAATCCTGAGTGATTGATATTCTAAACCCCGACCGCGTGGAGGGATTGAACTTATAAAAATGTATTGTTCAACCCTGTCATTTTGTCCCTCCATTTTACTGCTCAAATAAACAATAATTTAGATATGGTTCAAATCTGATAAACTTCTTGAGAAGAAAATGTCATGTTTGTCATCACGTCGAATGCTCAAATGTTCGGTGTTCGATATTCTCAGGGGTTCAGGTTAAACATTAAATTTATACTACTAAACGAT
>JAIPIT010000088.1 GCA_021734505.1 Fidelibacterota bacterium
TGTAAGAATTGCTAAAGAAAATATTGCCAGGGTTACAATACTTGGTTCTGAAGAAGAATTATTAAGGGGTGCCAGTGAGGCAGGTGTGTATTTAGATGGAGTTGGTCAGATCGATCCGGAACAGGACCCTGATTTTGAGGCCTATGTTACGGAATATGTTGAATTAAGGAAGAAAAAGGGAATGACTCCCGATCGCGCCCGCGATATCATGAATGATCCGACTTTTTTTGGAGCGATGATGTTACGCATGAATCGTGCCGATATTTGTATCAGTGGGGCATTGAATCCGACAGCTCACGTTTTAAGAGCCGGATTGCAAATCGTAAAAACTGCTCCCGGAATTTCTGTGATGTCCTCCGATATGCTGATGTTCTCACCGGATGATCGTCCACCGCTTTCATTTGCAGATTGTGCTGTTAATCCGAATCCCGATGCTGAACAATTAGCTCAGATCGCTATAAGCACAGCTATAACCCATGAATCAATTTTCAATGAAGAGCCTCAAGTGGCCTTGCTTTCTTTTTCTACTATGGGTTCTGCTTGCCATGAATTGGTCGAAAAAGTACAAAAAGCATATCAAATTGCACATAAGGCAGTGCCCGGTTTAAAAATTGACGGTGAAATGCAGGCTGATGCTGCGATCGTTGAAAATATCGGTAAGCAAAAAGCTCCGGATTCTCTTGTTGCAGGTAAAGCGAATGTATTGATATTTCCTGATTTGAATGCAGGTAATATCGGCTATAAGCTTGTTCAACGTTTTGCCGGTTACGAAGCCGTTGGGCCAATTCTTCAGGGAATGAGTAAACCCATTCATGATCTTTCACGCGGTTGTTCAGTAGAAGATATTGTTAATCTGACTGCCGTTGCGGCTCTTCAGGTTAAGAAATAACGGGACTTTCATGCTGAATTATGAATATAAATGTAAAAATTGCGGGGAGCATTTAACCCGCTATCAAAATATGACCGATGAACCCTTGAGCATCTGTCCTTCCTGTGGAGGAAAGCTTGTCCGTCTTTTATCCGGCGGTGGCGGTGTGATCTATAAAGGGACGGGTTTCTATGTGAACGATTACAAAAAAAAGCAACCCGAAAAGACATCAACGAAAGAGTAACAGGTAAAAAAGATGAAATTTGTAGATTTAGCTCAGATCGAGATCTCTGCCGGAGACGGCGGTGGGGGCTGTGTCAGTTTTCATCGTGAAAAATACATACCCAATGGTGGACCAGATGGTGGAGACGGCGGTGACGGCGGTTCCGTTATTTTTGTTGCGACCTCGCAGTTGCATACGCTTCAGGATATGCGTTATCATAGGAAATATAAAGCTGATAACGGTCGAATGGGTGAAGGCAATAACCGTTCAGGGAAAAAAGGTAAAGATATTACCATAAAAGTACCTGTCGGGACTTTGATCATGGACCTCGATAAAGATAATGAGATCATTGCCGATATGGTTGAGGATGGACAGGTTTTTGTTGCGGCTAAAGGCGGTAACGGGGGATGGGGAAATCAGCATTTCGCGAATTCGGTCAATCAAACACCGCGTTATTCAAAACCCGGACTTCCCGGTGACTACCTGAATCTTGAGCTAGAACTCAAGATCCTTGCCGATGTGGGCTTGGTCGGTTTCCCGAATGCCGGAAAAAGCACACTGTTATCGGCTATTTCAGCAGCAAAACCCAAGATCGCCGATTATCCTTTTACGACATTGGTTCCAAATCTTGGGATCATTCGCTATGGTGATTATAAATCCTTTGTTATGGCTGATATCCCCGGACTTATAGAAGGTGCACACCTCGGGAAAGGGCTGGGCGATCAGTTTTTACGGCATATTGAAAGAACCCAGGTTCTCCTTTTTATGGTCGATGTAAATGAACTGGATATCAAAGAGACTTTTGAGACTTTATTACGGGAATTGACCTCTTTTAATGCCGAACTTGCCCATAAGCCACGATTGCTCTGTGTCACCAAGATGGACACTGTGGATATTGAAGGTTATGAAGATGATTTTGAAGTGAAAGAAAAAGTGATTCATATATCATCTGTTTCCAGATATAATTTGGAGAAACTCATCTATACCTTGGCGGAATATGTGACCTAACTCACACAAAGCCAATATGTACTATGAAGCCTCAAAATATTTGAGGCTTTTTTGTTTGAGGTTCATAAATTATTCAATATTGGGAAGAGGGTGGTCGAAAAAACTCTTACTCAAATTAAAATTTATATAGGGAATGGTCGCGACCGTTCCCTGCGAATTATTCAAAATATTTGAGGATATAATATGAACATCTCAATATTAGCTATCGCTTGTATTGAAGGTATTGGGCCTGGCCTATATAAATCAATGGTTCAGAAATTTGGCAGTGCAGAATCAACTTTAAAGCAAGATAGAACATCACTTTTGAGTATTCCAAAAATTACTAAAGTCCAAGCAGATGCTATTGTAAACAAAAGTTATCAAAAAACTGTGGACATCCAGCTAAACTGGATAAAAAAGAAGAAAGCAAAGATCATAACCTTAGGCGATGAAGAATACCCGGATATTTTACGACAGATCTACGATCCACCGCTTGTTCTAATGATGATAGGCAATTTCAAACACGATGATGATATTGCTTTTGGTGTGGTCGGAATGCGCTATCCCGACGATTACGGCAAGCAGATGTGCTATAATATTGCCGGAGGCATTGCGAAAAAAGGCATTTGTATCGTCAGCGGTATGGCTAAAGGCATCGATTCCATTGCTCACCGTGCCGCATTGGATACGGGTGCCCGAACCATTGCTGTCATGGGAACGTCATTAGACAGAATATATCCTGCGGAGAATAAACACTTATTCGATGAAATAAAGGAAAAGGGAGCGATATGTACAGAAACTCTGATCGGTCAAGCTTTGGTACCCGCGAATTTTATTAGGCGCAATCGCATTATAAGCGGACTGAGCAGGGGAGTGATCGTTGTCCAGGCCGGAACCAAGAGCGGTTCTTTGGTCACGGCATTGAATGCCAACGAACAAAACCGCGATGTTTTTGCCGTTCCCGGTAATGTACTAAAAAACCGCCACACAGGCTGCCACCGCTTGATCCGTCTGGGCGCTAAGATTGTGGAAAATGCCGACGATGTGATCAATGAATATCCCTTTCTCAAAGAACGATTTGCCGGACAAAAAAACCTTTTCATCGAATCAGCCAAGAAGATAAAACTCGGAGCTGAAGAGGATGCTGTTCTCGCCTGCTTGAATAAAGAAGGAGTACATATTGATCTTATTTTTCAGAAATGTAAGCTGAATAGAGCCGAAATTATGAAGGTTTTGTTGGATTTGGAGATCAAAGGCTATGTAAAGAGAGGGAAGGGGGATTTTTACGTACGAAATATTTAATGAATTATGAATATTGGATAATGGATAAATATAGTCCGTCGGCTGACGGACAAAAGATTTGTAGAACATGATAAAACGATCGCACAAGCTCCGAAGGAGCGATACAATCAATCCCGTAGGGATGGCACCTTGGTAGGAAAGAGAAGCAAATTGTAATCCAGCTCCGTAGGAGCGCCAAGAATTAGTCCCATCGGGACGAAACCTTGGTAGAATATCAATAAAATAGTTAACCAAGCTCCGTAGGAGCGGCACCTAAAAAATCAATTAACCAAAAAACGCACAGTTATCATCTCAAAATTATCTTTTACCTCTTATCGTTCATAGTTTATAATTTCTTTCACCATTTCCACCCACAACTCATATCCCTCGACAGTCAAATGCACCCCGTCCTTGGTCAGCTCGGGCTTGATCAGTCCGTTTGGACCAACGAATGCAGAATAAAGATCGATGACCTTGTAATATCCCTTCTCTTCAGCAGATTTGATCATGTTGTTAACCGTTATAATGGCATCTTTCACCTCTTCGAGATCTGTGGGGAGAACGGTTTGAACGTAGATCTTGGTCTTTGGACTTTTTTTGTGGATCTCTTTAGCGATCTTGGGGATATTGTTTCCCACATATTCGGGGGAGGGAATTCCCCATTCATTGTGCCAATTATTGATATCGTTGATGCCGATCATGAGAAAAACGGCTTTGGGTTTGGCGTGGGTGATCTCATCCAATCGAGCCAAAACACCGTCTGTGACATCGCCACTGATACCTCGGTTCTTGATATCATCGCGACCGAACTTTGCTGACCAATCACCGCCGGCCTGTGTTATACTATTCCCAAGGAAAACAATATCACCTCGCTCTAAAGGATCATTCATAAATACCTTTATGCGTTTTGGATAATAAACTTTTGTCCACTTGGAATGATATTGAATGCTCATATCATCGGGAGGATATAGTTTTTTAGATACGGTTCCGCGAGAACTACAGGCGCTTACAAGAACCAGTAAAATGATCACGAAGATCTTATATGAAGGATATTTCATCTTTTGTCCAATAATTAATAATTCGTCGATTATTTTTTCTTTTTCCAATCGGTTTTGTACACCAAAAAACCAAATAGTAAAATAGCGATCATACCCATGACTAAAGGCGTCCAAGCTTTCCACATTTTATATGCTTTTGCTGCATCAATATACATTGGTCCAAAAGCCCAAATAACCTTATTAATGAAGGACATGGCCCCATAAAATACCGCCGCATAGATCGATGCGATCAAGATGGATGTTTTTAATTTTAATTGTTTCATGGATATCTCCTTTGAAAATTGACCAATGATTTAATTAATTGTTACTTTGTAAAATACAAGGATAGAGAAACATTTACAATTATTAATTCAACATACATTCTTCTGGCTTCTAAATTCTGGCTTCTGGCTTCTGTTTTTCTTATATTCAATCATGATCAAACGCAAACAAACAAGAAAAGTCAAAGTCGGTAATATTTATATTGGCGGCGATGCACCCGTATCCATTCAAAGTATGATCAATACAAAAGCGGAAGATGTGGAAGCATCGATCGACCAGATCTGGCAACTGGAAGCGGCGGGTTGCGAGATCGTCCGTATGGCAGTTCCAAATGCCGAAGCTGTTTCTGCTTTTGCCCAGATCAAAAAACGTATCGGTATTCCACTGGTGGCGGATATACATTTTGACTATAAATTAGCCTTGTCAGCTTTGGATGCCGGGGCGGATAAGATCCGCATCAATCCCGGCAATATTGGCTCTGAAAATAAGATCAAAGCCGTTCTGGATGCCTGTAAAGCAAAGAAAATCCCCATTCGTATTGGGGTGAATGCCGGTTCTCTGGAAAAAGATATTTTAGAGAAATACGGACATCCAACATCCGAGGCGCTTGTAGAATCTGCAAGCAGGCATATTAGTATCTGCGAGAAACACGGTTTTGAGGATGTGATCGTCTCCATTAAGGCATCACATGTCATGAATATGATCGCTGCGAATAGATTGTTCTCGGAAAAATTTGATTATCCTCTGCACTTGGGAGTGACCGAAGCCGGGACCGAAAAATTGGGTTCCTTGAGATCCGCTATCGGGATCGGAACACTTCTTGCCGAGGGAATAGGCGATACTTTGCGTGTATCTCTTGCCGCAGATCCGGTAAAAGAGATCGCAACCGCAAAACAGATCCTGCAAGCCCTGGGTTTACGCAAAGATGCCGTTCGTGTGATCGCATGCCCGACCTGTGGACGTACAAATTTTGACCTGCCCACTATTGCGCGTGAATTGGAAGATCGCGTTGAGGGCTTGAATAAAGAAATTACCGTTGCCGTAATGGGCTGCGTGGTCAACGGACCCGGAGAAGCCCGTGAAGCGGACCTGGGTATAGCCGGAGCAGGGGATGGCAAGGTGATGTTGTTCAAAAAAGGGAACAAAATTGGATTATTTCCAATTGAAGGCATTGTTGATAAGCTCTATGAGATAGTGATGAGTGATGAGTGATGAGTACCTTAAACTTCTAAACGCATCTAACTATCACTTGCAAATTTATAAACGAAACAGTAATTTTGGGACGATCAATACAATAAGGAATGAACAATGACATCAAACGAATTTTTTCAATCACTGGGTTTAACGAAAACGAATCTTTATATCTTTCTTATTGCACTGGCAGTTTTGGTTGTAGGATATATCCTTATGGCACTCGGTAAAACTTATGATGTCGTATCACTATATATTAGTCCGATCATTCTGACGATCGGGTATGTGGTTGTGCTTCCGATGTCGATCCTCTACAAAAAAAAGAACAACAAAGAATAAGCTCACAAGAATAATAATATTCAAAAAAATGAACAATGAGCCACGCTATCGCGTGGCTTTACATTTATTTTGTATATTATTGTCGCATCACGCCATGGTGTGACTCTTGATATATTCAAGATTCAAATTCTATATTCTTTCTTTTGCCTTATGATGGAATGTTTTATATTCACTCTAACATTTTGGAAGGGAATTAATGAACAAGAAATACGGATTACTATTGGATTTCGATGGTGTTGTCGTAGACAGCGAACCGCTTTACGAGACGGCAATGAACATTCAATTCAAAAAATATGGAATAAAAGTTAAACCTGAAGATTGGCTGTTCTTTAAAGGCAAAGACGCTAAAGCCGTTTTTTCTTATATCCGTGATAAATATGATGCTCAAGTTGATATTGATGCGATGCGTAAACAATACAGTATCGATCTATACAATGAATTCAAAAAAAATATGCGCTTTATTCCCGGTTTTGTGGAATTTTATTATTCTTGTCTTGATGAATTTGCAGACCTGATCGTCACGTCGACCTCACGTGAAGTGATGGATTGGACATTTGAAAACGTTCCAGTTGATAATATTTTCAGTGGCATGATCACATCAAATGAAGTGAATAATACCAAACCACATCCCGAGCCCTATTTGAAAGGTGCTGAACAGATAGGCATTCCTATAGAAAATTGCATCGTCATTGAAGATTCCGTCAACGGTATCCGTTCGGGAAAAGCATCGGGAGCCAAGGTTATCGGGATCACGACCACATTCCCGAGAGAGGTAATCAAAGAAGCGGATCTTATTGTAGATTCGTATGATGAATTGTCACCACAGATTTTAAAGGATTTATTATTGTAGAGACGGAGCATTGCTCCGTCTCAACCAATTGACATTTTACGATTGCGGAAATATTGAATAATACATGAAACTATCACTCAAAACACTCGACAAACGCCTCTATCCACTCATGTTGGGCTGGTTGATCAATTCCCTGGGTTTTGGCGCTGTCGTGCCTTTTATGACGGTCTATTTTCATACTGTCCGTGATATTCCAATGAGCTATATTGCATTCTTTTTCCTTGCGGCAGCCATTTGCCGTACCGTGGCACAATCTGTGGGCGGGGCCGTGTCCGATAGGATAGGGCGCAAGGGACTGATGGTCTGGAGCCAATTGAGTCGCGCAGTGATCTTTCTCTTTGCCGGCATTGCCATCGCCAAAGGATCCGGCATCTGGATATTGGCGGGCATATTATTAAGTCAGTATTTGATCTCTTCATTTTTCCAACCGGTCGCATCGGCGATGATCGCGGATATTCTCCCGCCAAAAGAAAGAAGCAACGGTTACGCACTTATGCGGATGGCCGGCAATATCGGGTGGGGGACAGGCCCCGCCATCGGCGGTTTTCTTTTTGATGTCTCATATCAATCATTATTTTATTTTACAGCGATCACATTTATGATCTCCGGACTTTTCGTCCTTTTTACGATAAAAGAAA
>JAIPIT010000114.1 GCA_021734505.1 Fidelibacterota bacterium
AAAACACCTGCCGAAAACTTTCTCAGCACGTATTATTTGACAAACAATCCAGCCAGTGTGCTTTATGAAAAGAACATTGAAAAATTTACACTATTAGGGGATTTTAATCAATTCGGTTATAAAAGGACTTACGATCCCGAAAGTGAACGAAATATTGTAGCGTCTTTCAGTACCTTGAGAAAAATTAGCGATAGATCTTTCTTTGCTGCCGGTATCTCATACGATGATCTTCGACTGATCGATATGTACGGTTCCAGGGAAAAGGATTTTTACGACGATTATTTTTCCACTATCGACTCATCGGGCGGCAGTACGGCATATTATGGCCCTCGCTTGACCCTGCTTTACAATCTTGAAGTTGCCAAAGACCTTTATTTCGGGGTCATGGGCAGCTACGGTGTTGAAAGAGGGTTGAAAGACACCTTCCCCGAAACCATCACCATTATGCGAAATTCTATATATCAGGCAGGAATGGACTACAGGAAACCCGGTTTCAGCATAGGGGTTCATGGGCGTTATTACGATGATCAAACCTATTATGAATCAGTAAAGAGCTATTCTGAGGTCAAAGCAAAGACCTATATCGGGTATAATGTTTTCTATAATGAAAACTCATCATCCACGTCCAAGAAAAAACGGAACCGCAGCGGTTTTGAGTACGGCGGACATCTGAGGTTGGGCGGCAATAGATCAGCTGCATTAAATGTCAGTATTTCCGGACTGAAACGCGCATCCAGAACAGAGATGTATACTTCATACAGTAAGCCCAGAGGACTGTGGCAAAGAAAAGGTCTGCATTTGCAATCCGATCTTACAATGCATTTTGGAAATACGATTAATTCCAAAATATATGGTGAATATTTGAATTATAATGACTGGGGGGAATCGCTGATCTCGAACGCGCTGGTACTTGAAAATAACGAAAATTATGCGCATGCCGGCGGGATCATCGTTTATCGTCCATCCATGCTTCAAAAAGCATTCGTTGGCGCTGAGATCGGTAAGGTCGCTTACGATTATATAGAGTATGTTTTTCCTTTTTCAGATTCCAGAAGCGGCACAGAATGGACCTTATACGGCGGTGCGGATTTTTTCCTTTCTTCAAAAACTAAACTAAATTTTAATTTGGAATATGGTAAAGAAGTCCCGAAATTTTATTGGAATACGGATTATTTTCAGAACACTGCGCTTACAATAAGTCTTGAACAATTGTTTTCTTTCGGTTATATTGTAATAATGTTTGAGAATATTAAGAAAATACCGGCAAACGACAGTCAATCCATTAGTTTGATTCAATTTGGATTGTCTTATCGAACAAAGTAAATTATTAAATAAGCAAACTAGAAAAGGAGACAAACATGAAGAAGTTGCTAATTGCTCTCACATGTCTGATGTTCGCGGTAACGGCGTTCGGACAGTGGGATATGGTCAAAGGGCCGGTTGATATCAGCTATCCCGATGACGCAGTGGCCCTGGATGCCACGACCATGTTAACGGTCATGGATAATATCGTTATGAAAACGACGGATTTTGGTGCTAGCTGGACAAAGATCCTTTTACCCGAAGGTGTTAATGCCAGAGCAATTGATGCTGTGGGTGATTTTGTTTATGTCAGTGCCGATGACGGCCTTGTATTTAAATCTGTTGATGCAGGTGATACATGGGCTTCGGTCGGTGATTCAACATTTACACTTGATATGTGCGTTATCGATGTCTTTGATTCCAACAAGGTATTCATCGGTGCTGATGACGGATATTTTTTCAAGACCCTCGATGGCGGTACAAGCTGGGATACAACTGTAATGGCAACCGATGACGACCTTGACGGTGGTGTTGCTTTTACAAGCGCTCTGAACGGTATCGTCTTTGATGATGGAACCGCCGGTATTATTCATGTTACCGATGACGGAGGTGATACATGGTCGGATTTTGCGATCACAGCACCTATTGGAGCTATTTCTAAGCGTATGTATACATGTGCGGCTGCCGGAAGCTCGACATTCATTGTTGCCGGATATCACAATATGAGATGGATATCGACCGATAACGGTGCAACATGGGAGCTAAAAGGAGAAATTTCCTATGGTTATGATCGTATTGTAAGAGTTCAAGCATTTGATGAGAATAATTTCTTCGCCTTGAACTCGGTTTCGGATGTTTTTACAACAACCGACGGTGGTACAACATGGGATACACTGGCGATAGGTTCTTCACAATCAGGTCAGGCAATAGCTTTCAGTTCAATGACCAACGGTATGATCTGGACATCTTACGGACAGGAATATTCAACGGTTGACGGCTCAACCTTTGTTCCGATGCATGAATGGCCCGGAATACCTTTCTATAGCATTACGATCCCGTCTGAAGGAAAACTTATTGCCACAGCCAATTATGGTGGTGAGATCTCCATCAGTGAAGACAATGGTGCAACATGGAGTTATCCTACGAATGCAGAGACCGGTGCAAAATCATCGATCTATGCCTCAGTATCCATTGATGAAAACACCATTTTGCTCGGTGGTTCTGCCGGTTATATCGGTAAATCAGTCGATGGTGGTGACACGTATACTATTATTGACAACCCCATGGCACAATTGAGCAATAAACACATTTATTTCTTATATGTTGCTCCGGACGGAGATGTCTACGCAGGTGGTTCTTCAGGTATGTTGATGGTTAGTGATGACGATGGCGATACCTGGACTGAACTTGAATCCGGTACAGCAGGAACCATTTACGGAATGAGTGTTTTCAGTAACGGTATGGGTTTCCTTGGTGCCAGCTCAGGCAGATGGTGCATGAGTAAAACTACAGCCCTGGACACCTTTGAACAGGTAGCCGATATGGGTACAATGAACATTCGTGGTGCTAAAGAACGCAACGGTGTTATTTTAGTTCCGGCGAACGATGATGTCTACAAAATGAACGAAGATTACGATTCATTGTATTCCGTATTTGATATCCCCGATGGCAGCGATGCTTACGCCCTGGAATGGGTCAGTGACACGGTTGCTTTTATTGTCGGTTCAAACGGAATAATTTATCGTACCGATGATGCCGGTGAAACCTGGGAACAGGAATTGAGCGGAGCAGATGATTATATTTACGATCTTAAATATGACGGTGAAAAACTATGGGCCGTCGGTCGTTATGCGCTTATTATGAGCCGTGACTATATGCCGACAGAAGCCGATTTTGTTGAAGAATTCACCGATGGTACTGCAGACCTGACATGGGTTGAAAATCCCGGTGCTGCCAATACGGGCGGTTTGAACCTTGCGGTTGTTGCCGATTCTGCCGGTTTAAGCAATGTCGGTATTTATACCGATGACGGTTATACCGGTGTGATCTATGCGGATACCGATAAGAAACTTAAATCATTTGAAGTATCTGCCGATATATATCTTGTTAAAGATCCTGATCTGAATGAAGCGCTTTATAAAGGTCTAAATATCATGTGTGATGATGAATCCTTGCTATACTACCGATTCATCTATAGAAATTCATCATCATCAGATAATGGTATTCTGAAACTTCAGGGATATAACGGCAGCTGGCATATCAGCAAGACTTTCTATCCGGGCGTAGATTTCGATACGCTGACAACCGGATTCCATAACTTCAAAGCTCAGGTCGTAGACAGTAAGTTCTGGGTATACATTGACGATGTGCTTTTACCGGGATGTCCATACGAAGATGCTTCGGTCATTACCGAAGGTTATCCGGGCATTTACGTATATAATACGGCCAACGGAAAAGTCGCATTTGACAACTTTATGGTCAATGTATACGAATATCCGAAATACGCTGTAACGGCTAATGTCGATATGGGCGTTATGGTCCGTCGCGGCGAATTTGATGTTGTTTCGAACAATCTGGATGTCATGGGTTCATTTGACGGTTGGACTGATGGTGTTGATATGACCGATATTGACGGTGACACCGTCTGGTCGGCACCTATCGGTGAACATGAAGCCGGTACAACCATTTACTACAAATATCGTCGTAACGGTGCCTGGGATAATACCGAAGAATTCCCTTACGGTGGCCCAGCACGTGAATACGTCGTTCTGGATGAGGCAGATCAGCAAATGCCTGCCGTATTGTACGGTGACATCACTGAAGTTGCCATTGACGGAGTTCCGAATACCTTTGCTCTTGAGCAAAACTACCCGAATCCCTTCAACCCGGCAACAACACTTAAATTCCAGATCCCGAATACGGAAATGGTCAACATCAGCATATATAACGTCGCAGGACGTAAAGTTGCTGAAGTAATGAACGCACAACTTGAAGCCGGTTACTATTCGGTCAATTTCAATGCCAGTGTTCTACCCAGCGGTGTATATCTCTATCGCATCACTGCCGGTGAATTCAATGCTGTCAAGAAGATGACATTGCTTAAGTAATCTGTTTTACGAGATAATTGGAAGGGCTGAGTTTCCTCAGCCCTTTTTTGTTTTGATAATGGATTCGAGTCGAATAATTCGAGTCAAATAATTAAGTCAAAATTAAGTATCTATTTATTGTTTCTATCGCTGAACGCTTTGTATATTTGTTTGTTAAAATTAAGGACTAAACATGAAGAAAAAATGGTTTCATAACAAGACAAGAATGGTTATTCAGCTTTTGGTTCTTGCTCTTGTTGTCGGTGCTTTAATTGTGGGCGCCGTGAATGCAAATTCAAATCCCGATATGGAAAAATACTGCCCATTCGGCGGACTCCTTTCTTTCGGATCAAAATTAAACCTGGGAACGTTGTCCTGCTCCATCTCGGAAACACAGGTGTTCATTGGGCTTGGGATAGCGCTGATGATCGTCCTGGTGGGCAAGCTGTTCTGCGGTTGGCTCTGTCCGGTGGGAACGGTGAGCGAATGGATGAACAAGATCGGCACCCGATTGGGTGTTTCCATCACCATCAGAGGTATATTTGACAGGATCCTGAGGCTCGGGAAGTATGTGCTGCTCCTCCTGGCGGCATATTTCACCATCATCAGTTCAGAACTGTTCTGCAAAAAGTTCTGTCCCTATTTTGGTGCCGTCAGCGGGTTCAATGTAGATACCGTATTGCTGTTCTCGATCTTGACGATCACTGCAGTGGTCATCGGGTCAATATTCATTAAAAAACTATGGTGTAAGTATTTCTGTTTTCTTGGAGCATTGAGCAATGTATTTGCCAATATCCTGATCACGGGACCGATCATTTTGATCTATGTGATACTCTTGCTTTTTGGTGTGAATATCCCTGTGTTCTGGTTATTGCTGGTTGTGATCTCAGCGACGGCACTCACCGAAGTCATCGGATTCAAACTGCTGTCGATCTCGCCTTTCAAGATCAGACGCAGTGATGCATCCTGCACATCTTGCAAGGTCTGTGATACACATTGTCCCGAAGGCATCGAGGTCAGCAAAGAAAATCCGGTCACTCATCCCGACTGTACGCTGTGTCTGGATTGTGTGAAATCCTGTCCAGTCAATGAGACCCTGAAAGTGAAAGGCGGGAAATGGATGCCCCCTGTGGTCATGGTCGTTGTGATCGCACTCGCTCTGATACTGGCAAAACAGTTCCCCATGGCAACGCTTTCGGAGCGCTGGGGTACCTACGAACAAGCAGATTCCTTGAATAGAGTGGAAAAAGTTGTATTTGAAGAAGTTTCAACCCTTCATTGCTATGGTACGGCAAAATCCATGATGAATAAAATCGCTCGTACCCAAGGTATCATTGGTTTAGATGTTTGGGCATCAAAACAGAAAGCGACAGTTTTCTACGATACATCTGTACTTACAGAAACAGATGTAAAGAAAGCAGTTTTCTCTTCTACAAAATACAATATTCGAAAAGACATAGCGCTTGAAGATGCTCCAGAAAAACTTGTGGTTTACAGAGTGGGTATCTGGGAGCTCTGGGACGGCAATGACAATGCGCATATCTATCGCCTGGTCATGAAAGATGAAAACATTTACGGATTTTCAACGGAATTTGGAGAACCGGTCTATGTGAATTTCTATGTTGATCCGGCTAAATTTGATGCAGCCGCTCTTAAAGACAAGATAGAAGTGGATGAATACGAATATGTGCAAAGCGGTGAAACCTTGAAGGCAAAACTTGAATTCGAGTTTGCAGATGAAGGCGAATTTGTTGATACCCTGTCTTATCTCGACTATCGCAGACAGTTCTTTTCAAGCTATGACCGTGCATTCAGCAACTATCGTGAACAGGATCCGGAAAAAATGAATGT
Organism: Fidelibacterota bacterium; assembly: GCA_021734505.1. Lineage (GTDB taxonomy): Bacteria > Fidelibacterota > Fidelibacteria > Fidelibacterales > Fidelibacteraceae > M50B103. The sequence continues at coordinate 6,240 of JAIPIT010000114.1, forward strand.
GTTCCAGGTTGACTTTGCAAATGCCGAAAATTCGAACGTCATTCGCAGAATGAGCTATCTGACATCTCACGTTTCATTTGAACCCGGAACCGTCCGTCTGCGCACGGAGTTTATAGATAAACCGGTTCTGCAGATATATTTTATGTCCGACAGCACCAATGGTGAAAATATCATGAAACATCTTGAAAAAGATATGCTCACCTGTATGCTGCGTGACGGATCAACCAAAGAATATGACAATATCTTTGAGTTTGGGACCGAGTTTACGGTTAAAAAATCAGAATAAATTCTAAAAAAAATATTGGTAGAGACGCAGCAATGCTGCGTCTCTTTTTTATAAGCCGAAAAATTAATACGTCATCCCGAAAAACAATCCACAAAACACACCCATGTCATCCCGAATAAACTTCAATTCATTCAGTTTCCCGGGATGACATTTTTTATATGTGGCTGAAAATTGAAACCTTTTCCACGCTTTCACGCTTCCACGCTTCAGCGAATGGATTTCCGACCATCCGGCATGTCCGTTAATTGACGAACGCCAGCCGGAAGGTCTTCAATTAATACCCACCCCGGACCCCAGACTCCCCAATTCGTGTTTTTCCTTGCCATAAGTCCTTGATTTCCACTATATTGTTTATAAGCTTAAAAATATTTGCTTTCGGTAATATAATCGTTATATTTCTGAGCTATTTTGGAGACGGTATGCTTGAACAGTTACGGGACAATTTACAAGCGATCTTTAAGAACTTGAGGGGCCAGGGCAAGATCACGGAACAGAACGTATCCGAAGCCTTGCGAGAGGTCCGAAGGACATTGCTTGAAGCGGATGTCAACTATACGGTTGCAAAGAAATTCATAGCCAATGTCAAAGAAAAGGCGCTTGGTGAAAAGGTCCTTACAAGCATCACTCCCGGCCAGCTGGTCGTTAAGATCATTCATGATGAAATGATCGATCTGCTGGGCGAAGCACTCGTTCCTTTACAACTTGACGGTCTTCCTCCCGCCATGATCATGGCAGTGGGTCTTCAGGGGTCGGGTAAAACGACTTTTGTGGCAAAACGGGCAAAACAATTGAAAGAAAACGGCAAGCGGCCCATGATGGTCGCTGCGGATATATACCGCCCGGCCGCTATTGATCAATTGGAGATCCTGGGTAAACAGATCGGTGTTCCGGTCTACAGGGAAGACAGCAAGAATGCCGTAAAGATCTGCAAGCATGCGCTTGCAGAAGCACGGAAAAGTGATGTGAACGTTCTGATCTTTGATACAGCGGGTCGATTACATATTGATGATGCCATGATGGATGAAG
>JAIPIT010000113.1 GCA_021734505.1 Fidelibacterota bacterium
CATATCCGAGGTTATTCAAGCAGAAAAGGTCTTACTATTTTCATTATTCTTTCAGCTCTTTTCACTTATCCTCTAATAGCCCAGGAATCCTGGCCCCTAAGTACTGATTGGAAGCCCTTGATTTCAAGCGATTGGGAGCCATTTACAGATCCCCAGGATGTATCGCAAAGCTATATTGATTTTATAGAAGATATCAATGGAAGTTGCGGTTATTATTGGTCCACATCAACCAGCCTGTTCTTTAGAATAGTTTTGCGTAATACTGCCGCGAAAAAGTTAGGTGCAACCGAATTGAATCAATGTGGATGGGGAATTATGTTGGATGTGGACAAAGATAATTTTTTGGACTGGTTCATTTTAGTGGGAGGGATTACAGAAGAACTTTATACCTATCCGAATGCTCTTACATTCCCGGACAACACTGCCGACGGAACCGAGTATTGGTCGATTTTTGATCCATTTGGGGGAGCCGGATATATCCAGATAATCGCGGCACCAACTCCCACTTATCCGGATGCTCACTATCTTGATGTTCAAGTGCCATATACCACGCTTCAAATGACCGGGTATGATAGAAATATGAATTATAATACAACATTTAAGGTCGTTTTTGGTTCAGGTACGAGCGAATCATTGAATTTTTTGGATTACACGGGAATTTCAGCGACGCTCAGTGATGCTTTTGCGGCATCGACGATTTTTTCCCCTTCACAACCGGATTCCTATGGAGATATCTATGACACCCGCGATACGGATCCTCATAGTAATGCCGGTATCTGGTATCGCAATGAAACGCTCACTATATCGGGATCCGGTTGGCCGACTTCAACGTCCGCATATTACAACAGCGGACAGCATAATGTTAGGATCGTGGATCATTCAAGCAGTATAGTATGGAATGGTTCCATGACCACCACAACTACCGGAAATCTGAGCAGCTACTCTCTATGGACCATCGGCACATCAATTCTACCGGATATATATACTCTAGAGGTTGAGGATCCAAGAGAGCCGGGGACATATAATTCCTATGATACTTTTGAGATACAAGCACCGGTCATTTCGATCACTAAAACTGTAAATTATTCGACGGTAGATCCGGGTGACACTATACAATACACCATTAAGATCGTCAACGATGGCAATCTGAATGGAAATCTGACATCAGTTGTAGACGACTTACCGTCAGGTTATTCCTATCTGAACAATTCTTCCAGTGGATTAACAACATCCAATCCAAGCATCAATGGTTCTCAGCTCACCTGGTCCGGGACTTGGTCATTAAGCGGTCCTGATAGTATCGATCTGGTCTTTTCGGCGATCAGCTCAACCACTCCGGGGACATATACCAACAGCGCATCGGTAAGCGGTGGAAATTTCGATACAAAATCTACCGGAGCCACTGCGGAAGTTATGATCAACGGACCGGGTCTTTCCTTAGTTAAATCTGTAGACAAAGTTTCGGCTGCTCCCGGCGATACGATTACTTATACGGTATCATACTCGAATCCCGGCAATGGAAATGCTACCTATGTGTTCATTCTTGAAAGTATACCGATCAATACCGATTATGTCACCGGAAGTGCTACAGGCACAAACATGACGATCACATACAGCCATAATAACGGTTCGTCGTATGACGGTGATGACACAACGCCTGTTACGGATCTTTCTTTTCAATTGAGTGGAACACTGACACCGGGTTTGAGCGGTCAAATACAATTTAAAGTAAAGGTCAAATAGACCGGAGGATATTATGAATAATAGAATTTTTAAATCGATTCTTCTTTTTTTTGTTCTGGGAACGCTACTTTTTGCGCAAGGTATTCCCAAGCTGGAATTAACGATCGTTGACGAAAAGGTCAACATGACCCAAACTGAAAAAGAGGGTAGAGTCGCTATTACCTATAAACCGGGCGATATCATTAGATATACAATTATTGCTACAAATACTGGTGACGGCGTATTAACAAGTCCTTTGATCACCGATCCCATCCCTCAAGGGGTTAGTTATAATCCCTACACTGCCAAAGGTTTAAATTCGGTGATCACATACTCCGTGAATAACGGCCAACTATTTCAGGTATGGCCGCCGACATACATAGAAAAAGATGAAAATGGGCGCAATGTGGAAAAATTAGCATCACCGGATATGGTAACGCATGTTCGCTGGGAACTGATGAGATCCCTGGCACCCAATGAAAGTCATCAATTTGAATTTGAAGTCATAGTAAAGTGAGATACTCATCAGCCGAAACCTTGGTGAAGGCTGATAAGACGTAAGACGTAAAACGTTGAAAAAAATAAGAAATGAGAAGTAAGAATTGAAAAAGCAATTAAGAAATAGAGATAATTAACAAAGGAGGTTCCCATGAGAGCCAAACTATTTCTCTTAACCCTCCTGTCGGTATTTATAGCGATGTCATTCGCTTATGCCGCAGGAACACCCTCCGGCACGGTCATATCGGCCTATGCCACGGGTGAGTACAAGGACGCCAACGGCAATTCTTTGCCGAGCGTCCAGTCAAACACCGCGACGATCACTGTCAGTCAGGTTGCCGGTGTGGATGTGTCGCCTGCATCCGCATCATCCAGCGTGGCATCGGCCGGAAGCGTCACCTTCCCGTTAACGGTAACCAATACTGGTAACGGATCTGATACTTTCGATCTGTCTCAGGTTGACGTAGAGACCGGTAGCGGCGTGAACACTGTTGACATCTACTCAGATGCCGGTGTAATTGGAGTCATCGATGGCGCCGATGCCGTTATCACCGAATCTTCAGCTTTAGCTGCGGATGCCGAATACAACATCATCGTGCGGGTGACCAATGTCAGCGGTGCAGACGGATCTTATACGACCGTCACGTTGACAGCGACATCCCAGTATGACTCTGGAGTAGATGATGCTTCAACTCTTACTGCCACGGTCAGTGCTTCAGATCTTGCTGTTACCATGACCGTGGATGATGCAAGTCCGCAACCCGGCGATGTGGTTACCTATACCGTCACGGGTCAAAACAATGGTAGTGCAACGGCAGAAGATGTTTTATTTTCAGCTCCCATTCCGACGAATACTACTTATGTACCGGGAAGTATGAAAATTACGACTACTGTCCAAACGGATGCTGACGATGAGGATGATGCTGATTATAATGTCACCACTTCGGGTGCTTTGACATTTAGCTATGGTAATATTGCAGCAAGTGGTTCCGGTTATGTGACCTTCCAAGTCCAAATAAATGCCGGCGTTACTTCAGGAACGACTATTACGCCATCGGCTTCTGCAGATTTTACCGGAAATGGAGATCCAATTTCAGGCACCGGTGGTGAGATGACGGTTGCACAGTCATATGCTGTAACGGTTGGAGCTGATGGCTCAACGAATGCTGATCCCGGAGATGCTGTTGTTTATGTAGTCACAGTGACGAACAGTGGGAACGGTTCGGATAGTTTTGCTCTGACCACGTCAGATGATTCGACATGGACGTGGACGATCTACAAAGATGTCAATACCAACGGTACATATGATTCAGGTACAGATACCGAGATCACAAATACCGGAGCACTGGCTCAAAGCGGAGTTCTAAATGTGCTGGTAAGAGCGATAGTACCTTCCGGTACACCGGACGAGGCTGTAAACGCCATGACATTGACGGCGACATCCGTCGGTGACGGATCTGGAAACGATGATGGTGTTTATACAGTTACCGTAACGGCACCTGTCCTTAGTTTGTTTAAAGCTGTATCTCCGACTGGCAATCAGCCTCCCGGAACGGAGCTGACTTACACCGTTACGATCTCCAACTCAGGTACCGGAACTGCAACAACCGTTGTTATTACGGATGCAGTCCCAACAAATACCACCTATGTACCGGGTTCGATGAAAGTTGGAGGTACCACTATGACAGATGGCTCCGGTGATGATGAAGCAACCTTATCCGGTAATTCTGCGGTATTCGAAATTTCTTCTTTATCCGCAAGTGGATCGGAAACGGTTTCATTTAAAGTAACCATCGATTAACAAAATTAAACGAATTTCTTGTGATGTTGATATGCTAAGGCAAAATTGATGAAACAAAGTATCCCGAAAAATGGCTTGATCAAGGTTTTGACCCTATGGGTCTTGCTGTCGTTGTCGGTACTTTTTGCCGCAATGACCGTGGGCTCATCGATCGAAAACACCGCTCATGCTCAGTATGAAGATGGTGGTGGATTTCAATATTCGATCCAAAGTCAAAATGTGATCACGATCGTAGATGAAGGTTACATACTTGCGATCTCAAAAGAGATCGATGGGTCTGTATACCATCCTTCAGATACGATCAGCTATCGCATTAATGTGTCAAATTCGGGAAGTCTTACTGCTTCATCGATCACGGTTACCGATACGTTATCGGATGACCTTATCTATGTCAGCTCACAACCGCCTGCCACTCAAAGTGGGCAGGTAATCTCATGGAACCTCCAGAATATTCAAGCGGGTGCAACAGAAGGTATTGACCTTATATGTCTTGTTGCACCCGATGTTATTTCGGGAAGTTCTATTGGGAACAGCGCGAGTTATGTTACAACGAATCTGATTTCAGATCGCTCGCAACCGGTCTTTTTCACTGTTGAAACGACTCCTGAACTGTATATAGAAAAATCGGCGCCTCTCACGACATATCGGGGTGATACTCTGACATATGTTCTAAACTTTGGGAACAAAGGTGATGGTCCTGCTTCATTTGCAAGTATTTCGGATACATTGCCAACGGGGATCGATTTTATAACAGCTGAGGGATCTTTCAATTACGATGAAGGTCATCATAGTGTCAGTTGGGAGATCGGTGATCTTTTACCGGGTACCGACGCGACATTATTCATCAAAGGACTTGTCAAGTATGTTCCTACGAGCATTACTGACATAGCCAACACTGCCAGCATTCATTCGCAGACGATGCATGTCAGATCGAATACCGCGATCAGCGGCCTTCAGTCATATGATCTGACCATTACAGCAGAACCTGATACCATCATCGGCGATGGGACTTCTCAATCCTTGATTACGGTTAGGGTTAGCAATGCATCGGGACAGCCTGCACCTGATGGCACACCGGTTTCATTATCTACTGAACTTGGGACGTTTTTATCAAACGATGATACCTTGTTCACGATTGACGGGAAAGTTCAGAATACTTTGACCTCAAGTGTCATCGATCAGGAATACTTACCTGTTATCATTACAGCAAAACTGCTTGATGCGTCGAAAATGACGGATACGACCACTGTTGTATTCTCTGCGTTAAGGATCAATGGAATTGTTGTGGATTCAGATGGGAATCCCGTAGAAGGAGCGATCGTTACGATCATCCTTGACGGAGAGGTTATTGGAACCGATACCACCGGAACGGATGGTGTATATAGCATCGCGATCTATGCTTCCGGAAATTATATCATACGAATTCAATATCCCAATGAGGATGGCAGTATTAATACGATTGATAAAGATATTGATGTCAACATTGAAGATCCCGAACAACCGACGATCATTGATGATCTGAGCTCAATATCAGGACGTTTAGTCAATTACGATACCGATGAACCCATTAGAATACCTGATATTCCTATTGTTATTGATTATACTGATGCTGCAGAATTGGCAAAAAGTGCCAATGGTGTTCTGCCCGATACGACCTATACGGATTCTTTAGGATTCTGGTATTTCAAAGATCTGGAATTGGGTGATTATACTATTCGTGCTCTCTTTGATAAGGATGACGGATATCATATCACACCCCAATCAGTCGAAATTGATGTACCGGGTGAGAATATGGTCAACGTAAATCTTCTTCAACGTCAGATCTTGTTCGGAGCTTATAAAACCGTAGATAAGACTCAGGTATTTGGCGGGGATACGGTGACATATACCATCGTATATCGAACGATGGAATATGCTATTACAGATACTATCACCATTCTTGATCTGCTGCCTGATGGACTTGAATTGATCGAGAGCAGTTTAAATTATTCGTCCGCTATATCATCATACAATTATGATCCGATCAAACATGAATTGGTCTTATATCGTGAAGGCATGTCGCCGGAATCCATCGATTCAGTTTCCTTTAAAACGATAGTTAGTGAAGATATTATTGCACTTGTTAATAACGTAGCCATCGTTATGAACTCTTCAGATACCACTTCCACGGCTGACAATGATGAATCATCTTCCGAAACCTTGATCCTGACACCTTTCTTTACTGTAAGCAAGTCTGTCAATCGCTCTGTAGCAGAAACAGGTGATATATTGACTTATAGCGTAAAGATTGAAAATAAGAGTCAAGATCACACACTATACGGCATGACGATCACTGACCATATGCCAAAAGGATTCCGCTATAAAACAAGTAGAAGCTTCGTGAATAATGAGATAGTATCCGATCCAGACATCAGTATGTCGGATCTAAAACAAACCCTGGTTTGGAATTTAAACGACACCCTGGAGATCGGTGAAAGTATGATCTTGAAATATCGTGTGGTCGTTGGATTAGAGAGCCAGATAGGTGAGAATATCAACTCAGTACAGGCCATGACTCAAATGTATGGCGATTACGAAGTATTTTCAAATATAGATGAAGCTGAAGTGATCGTGAAGCCTGGAATGATCCAGGATCGCGGATTGATCTTTGGTAAAGTTTATTATGATCGTAATGGAAATTTATTGCATGATGATAATGAAGAAACAGTGAAAAATGTTGAGATCATTACGGAAGAAGGTATCCGTGTGATCACCGACGAGTTCGGTAAATACTCAATACCCAATGTACGCATGGGTGATCATGTACTCAGGATCAACGAAGCAACATTGCCGGAAAATACCATAATAAGTCTAAGCTCATCTGATTTCCTTGGAAATTCAAGATCCAGATTGGTTAAAGTCTCCTACAGTGGTATAGCAAAAGCCAATTTTGCTATTTCTGAATTGATCGTGACGGAACCTGAACCGATCGTAGAGATCATTCCAGACCCTGAACCTGTAGATACCGTGGATGAAAGAGCAGCTATTGTTGAACTTGAACAACGCTCTCTGACACAATCCATGCGCTTGATCGTTAACGATTCCTGGAGCATGATGCTGAATTACGATTATTCTTCAGTAACCAACACATTCAATTTGAGCGATACCGCAAGTATAGACAAAACAGTGAACTTCCTGAAATGGCAGACACAAATGCAGGTAAAAATCAGTGAAA
>JAIPIT010000089.1 GCA_021734505.1 Fidelibacterota bacterium
AACAGGCGTTCTTCATATACGACAAAGCTGAAATCTTTATCGGTGGCAACCTGAATATGATAGTGTTCAGTCTGCGGGTAGGCTTCCCATACAAAGGGGACCCACCATCCTTTGGCTTGGGAGCCGATAAAGGGTCTTCTGGGTGCTACAAAATCATACACGGCATATGCCGGCGTGCTTTCCTGTTTATAAAAATTCAATGCCGAAACGGCATAGAACCATTGCTCATTTGTCAGATCCGGATAATGACCTTCACCATCGGTGATAATGTCTAAAATGGACGTTCCGGACCGCCCGAGGTCTTTTTGTGATTTGGAACGGTATATGACATAACCCCATGCTTCCGGATCGGCTTCCCAAGACAGCATGATCTTTTCATCACCCATACGTTCCGCATAAACAGCGGGTGATTTTACAAATTTGCCTTTCTGATGGCTGTAAACCGGCCAGAGTGCGGGGTTGGCATAAAGATCAATTTTCAAAGTATCGACCGTATTCTTGGGATTCTGAAAAAAATTATTTGCTGTAAAAAAGACACTTCCCTGACAACCATCCGTCTCGCGATTCAACCGGATCTGGCGCGGGATCTCTCCTTGTGGAAATCTATCCGTGCCGGCACGATACATCGCTTGCCCCGGATAAAAATGTCGTTTATATTTTTTTGCCTGTGAGGCCCAATACGGGATCAGTTTACCGTAATCCTGTCCGCCCCCAAACTGCCAATAGCACTGCGGCGTGATATAATCCACACTGCCCGCTTTCAACCAAGCCAATGGATCGCAGTAGAGCACAGACCACGCATCAAATCCTTCAATGCCCTCAGGTACGTTTGGACGGTAAATACCGAATGGACTGATCCCCCATTTTACCCAGGGTTTGACCTCATCGATACTGTCTGAGACAGCTTGCACAAGCAAATTGATATTATCGCGACGCCAATCATCAATACTTTCAAAACCGCGTGATTCGTTCTCAAAGGTTAAAGAATCTTCATTTGTAATTTTTTCGTAGGGATAGAAATAGTCGTCCATATGCAGACCGTCAATATCATAACGGTTGACGATATCCATAAAAACATTTAATATATATTCACGAACCGCCTCCAGACCCGGGTCCAGAATATAAACAGATTTAAATTTCAAAACCCAATCAGGATGCTTCTTATATACATTATTTTCATCAAGATAATAGGAAGAATCGACCATTTCCGGATCTTTTACGACTCTATAGGGATTAACCCAGGCATGGAGCTCCATTCCGCGTTTGTGAGCTTCTTCAACGGCAAATTCCAGCGGGTCCCACAATGAATCGGGCGAAGGTCCTTCTCCCTGCGTACCGCTGAACCAGTATGACCAAGGCTCATAGGGAGAATCGTACATGGCATCGCAAGCCGGACGAACCTGAAAAAGCACGGCATTGATACCGCTGTTTTTTAAAGTATCGAGAAAATCATTAAGATCGGCTTGTTTTTTTGCTTCGGAATCATTTTTATCTTGCGGCCAATCGATATTGGCAACGGTCGACAACCAGACACCTCGAAATTCATGTTTGGGAGCCGTTTCCGTTTTTGCAAAAGCAAATACAGCTAAAAGTGCCAGCAGGACACTCATGATTTTTTGCATGGTCTTTCCTTTACGAATTCTTTAAATAAGTGACGATCGGATCTAAAAGTTTCATATCCATATGATCAACTTCCTGTAAGATCTCCTTTTTACGTTCATCATCATCTTTCATCATTTTATCAAGCATTTTAAAAACAAAGGCATCAAAACCTTTCATTTCAGATATGATCTGTCTGCCTCCCAAACCGTAGATCTGGTCTTTTTTCAGATTAAGAAAGGGCAGATTTTTTTCAACTATTTCCACGTAATAATCCTGTTTTCCGGATTCTGTGCCGCCGACAGCGATCACAGCTTTGCATTTATCTTTCAGAAGGTCCGCCTTATTTTTTGCCCAGCCCGTGATCTTCATTTTACCCATCCGGACACTTGACGCAAGTACGATTTCTTTTGTTTCGTTAAATTTCCCTGCATTTACGTTTTTATAGGATAGCGCTTCCCATTTCATTTTTTTTGCCAGCTCTACCGCATACTCCTTGGTAGAACCGTATTTTGAATTGTAAATAACTAATCCGGACATTATCAACTCCTTTTATTTGAGCGTTTCAAAGCCTTGTTTTTTCATATTGAAATATATGACAACGGCCGACACGATCGTTACGATAAAATAAATGACCGCAGGCCACCATTCAAGAAAAAACAACTTTCCAAGCCCAAAAAGAAAACTGTAGATCAAAGCTACGCCAGCACCCCAGGAAATGAACATCCGGCCAAAACCCGTATCGCTTTTGACTTCGGGCATTTTTTCGGAGATCTTTTTCCAGCCCCATCCGCCAGGGTGAACTTTTTTATAGAATTTTTTCAGAGTTTTTTCATCAGAGGGTTTTGTTAGGAATGTTACAATTACCCAAACAAGAGTCGTGCCGAAAATAGTCGGATATAGCGTAATGGGAGACTCCAGTCCACAAGCTCTCGAAATGGGATAAATGATCAGCGGTGCGATCATGGCTGCGATCTCCGACCATGCATTGACCCGCCACCACCACCAGCGCAGGATCAGAACCAGCCCAAGTCCGGCGGAAGCGTTGATAATGAATTCCCAGGCACCCGAGATCGTTGTCAGAATAAACCGGGTAACCAACAATGAGATAACGATCATCAAAAGCATGGTCAACCGGGAGATCTTCACATAGTGTTTTTCATCGCCGTCTTTCTTTATAAATCGCCGATAAAAATCATTGATGATATAGGAGGTTCCCCAGTTCAACTGCGAAGAGATGGTTGACATATAGGCCGCCAGAAAAACAGCGATCAGCAAACCGAGTAAACCGGTTGGCAAGTAACGCAACATCAGTTTGGGATACATTCTTCCCGGATCGACGGTATTCTCATATTCTTCATAAAAAGCTTTGAATTCTTCCGTTTGGTATACCGGATCATCAGATTTCATAAGGGACGGATTTTCAAAAGCCTGTTCGGCAACCACATACATTTGGGGATCTTGAGCTTGCAACTGCGCAGGATCCTCCGCCCGCGGCAGTATCACTAAAGCTGATAGCGCAACCAGTATCCATGGCCACGGTCGAATTGTGTAATGCGCGATCGTAAACCATAAGGTCGCGAATAAACTGTGTTTTTCATCTTTTGCCGACATCATTCGCTGGGCAATATAACCACCGCCGCCGGGATCGGCGCCTGGATACCAGGTGCCCCACCATTGAAGTCCGATATGAGCAATGAATGCTCCTACCGTCAGTGCCATCGCTCCCCCGGTAATACCCTTTGCGGTAACATTTCCGATACGAGGTACAAACTCTATCAGCTCGGGACGAAGTTTACTTTTCAGCATTGTAAGACCACCTACTTCGGGTAAACGCACAACAATGATGGCCAATACGATACAACCGGCGATGGCAAACAGAAATTGAAAACTGTCGGTTCTCGAAGTGCCGACAAGTCCCGAAGCGGATGCATATACCGCAATGATCCCTGCCGTAATGCAGACCAACAAGAATGCATTGATCTCCGGGACAGTGACCACAAAGATCTTTTCCATAGCTTTATGGACCCAGCCAAGAATAATAACGTTCATGAATAACCCAAGATATATTGAGCGAAAACCTCTTAAAAACGCGGCTGTTTTACCTGAATAGCGAAATTCCACGAACTCCACATCAGTCATAACTCCGGATCGTCTCCATAATCGGGCAAAAAAGAACACTGTCAGCATGGCTCCTATTGCCATGTTCCACCATAGCCAATTTCCCGCAATGCCATTTTTTGCAACAAGCTCTGTAACGGCTAGAGGCGTATCGGCTGCAAAGGTTGTTGCCACCATGGCTGTTCCGGCTAACCACCATGGAAGGTTTCTGCCGGAAAGAAAGAACTGATCGGTCCCCTGACTTGCTTTCTTCGAATAGTAAGCGGCAATCCCAAAGATCACAAAGAAAAACAAGATTATAACCGTGAAGTCCAACCAATGTAAATTCATGTTTTCACTCCTTACATGATTATTCTATTTTACCACGAATTCTAATTAAAATATGAATAAATTGCAAAGTAAAACGATTGATATTGAGGTATGCTCAGCTAATCCTATGTGTGCATTTCCAATAAATTGTAATATTTTAAAATTGGATATTACTGTTTTACCGTATCAAAATACTCAACCAATTTCCTGTTAAACTCATTCTCAATGAATGCCTGCATATTCTCGTATGCATGCATTTGAGCATTTTCGACATTGGTAGAGCCCTCTCTTCCGTCTTTCATCAGCGAAAGGCCGGTTCCGTCGGAGTCATTATCTATTTTTAACTGAAATTCCCATGAAACGAAAACAAGGGGGTCCTGATCGATATCTATCTTTTTGATCTGGGTGTTGACGTTTATCTTCAGGAGCGCATCGCCTTCGACAACACTAAATCCTGCTTCATTAACGATCTTACTTACCGCCTGTTTAAGCCTGTCGTTTGAATCACCCTTAACCGTTATGCTGAAGTTGATCTTGTCTGCTGCCAATTTTTTAAAGGTTTCCAATTCCGAATAAGTATAAATGGGAGGAACGCTCAAACCCGGTATTAAAATATCCAATTGTTCCTGCATCATTTTATTTTTTGTGCCTGCCAACCAGGCCCCGGTGAAATAATGGTATGTCATAACAGGGTCCTGACTGTTATAACCCATTCGCACGTAGTATTCCAAGTTTTCCTGTTCTCGTTTCATTCGATCCATGATTATCCGTGCTGTTGATGACCGTTCAATATATCCCAGGGTAAAATAAGATTTGCTGCGTTTGTCGTATGTCGGTTCAACGAACATAATATTCACTAGATTTTGTTCGGAGATCAATGTTGCAGTCTCTTCAGAGAATTCATAAAAGTACTCATTGAAATCCTTCATATTCGACATGCTTTCATATCTTTCCAAAAGGTTCTTTTCAACCGTTACTTTCGTATTGAAGATCTGGGCCATATTGATCGCGGCCTTTTCGATCGTTTGCTCCGGTGTTTCTCCCCAACCCTCGGAAACAATATATTTATCCGGAGGATAATAATCATCGCGCTGTTGAAACCATTCCGGTAAACTTGAAGAACAATTCCATATGAAAATCAGACTTATGATCAATGGAAATAGCCGTTTCATTTTTAATCCTTTACAGTTAATTACATCTTATCCAATAATCACTAATTTGCATTTTTTATTTTTGATACGCAACTTTTATTCAGGCGTTTCGGACTTTCATTTTACAACCCATCTTCTTATCTTTAAAAAAATAAGGCAGGACATCGTATGAAAACAATCATCACCTACTCAGAAGCGAAAGAGATCTTTGACAAATATTTAAAAACAGAATACTTAAGGTTCCATTGCAGAGAGACCGAAGTCATCATGAGGGCGCTTGCCCGACATCTGGGGCATGATGAAGATTTCTGGGGTATCACGGGACTTTTACACGATCTTGATCTGGACGAGATCGGTGAAAATATGCAAATGCACGGGCGGAAAACCGTTGAACTTTTAAAAGATGAAGGCTATGACATACCCGAGCTTTTCGATGCCATTCTTTCTCATGTTGAAGGCATTAAGGGAGTCCCATACAAACGGGAAACCGATTTTCAATTTATTTTAGCCGGAGCTGAGAACATTACGGGACTCATTTCCGCATACGTTATTTTACGTCCCGATAAAAAGATTGAGGGCGTTAAGGTTAAATCAATTATGAAAAAATTCAAATCTCCGGCATTTGCGGCCAAGGTGAGCCGTGAGTTTATTCTAGAGGCGGCGGAACACGCCAAAATGGAATTAAACGAATTTATCGGAATATCGATCGAAGCAATGGCAAGTATTGCCGACGAGATCGGTATGTAAAAAACCATCATTCGGTTTCTGTCAATTCTTCAAGCATTTCCAACATGGATTTTATATTGATTGGTTTGGACAAACGATCATCCAAAAGATCTGCCAATTCTTTATTTCTTATGAAATCAAGCGTATTATCACTGAGTCCGATTATTTTCATCAGAGGTAATATCTCTCTGGCTTTGATGACGGTTTCTTGGGTAAAGCCGGTCATATCGATATCTGCGATCATAATATCCGGATGATAACGTTTAATATGCTCAAATACCGTTTCTTCATCCTGTGATCTGATCACTTCATATTTACCGGTAAGCACAACATTCAAAAGGACAAAACTGCTTTCATCATCCTCAGCTATCAGAATTGTTTTTTTCAAATTCTTATCGGTTTTTGGTTTGATCCCCGGCTCAACATCGCTGATCTTTAATTTGGCCTTTTTATAATCAACGGTAAAGTAAACTGTCGTACCTTTATTCTTTTCCGATTCAAGCCGGATCTCACCCCCCATTTTTTCTATGAGCGCTTTTGAGATCGAAAGACCCAAACCGGTTCCGCTTGAGAAAGGATCAACTTGAACAAAGCGTTCAAAGACCTTTTCTTGCATTTCGGGATCAATGCCGATACCGGTATCACGAATGTAAAACTCAATTTTACTGAGTTTCGTCTCGTAACCGATCTCGATATTACCTTCTTCCGTGAATTTTCTTGCATTGGATATCAGGTTTTTCAATACCTGGGTCAGGCGCATTTTGTCAATTTGAACATTGATATTTTGTCCCTCGCGCATGATCATAGTGACCGTCGGAGGAAGATACATTCTTTCCTGTGCAATAATATTTTCACATAATTGGGCAAGATTACATGAGTCGTAATTAATATTGACAGAATCCGTTTCGATCTTTGAGATCTCAAGAATATCGTTGATAAGTTTTAAAAGGAGATCATTGTTCTCATTAATGAAAGAAAGATATTTGCGTTTATCTTCCAGCGAAAGATTTTCCCGCCCTAAAAGATTCGAGAATCCTACAATACCATTCAGAGGTGTCCTTATCTCATGACTTATATTTGAGATAAAAGCAGATTTCAAGCGGTCCGATTCTTCCGCTTTTTCTTTGGCTTTGATCAACTCTTCTTCCTGATGCTTCCGTTCATTGATATTCATCATAAAACCACTGATCTCTGTTCCAATACCTTGTTCATCACGTTTTGAAACAACTCCCC
>JAIPIT010000090.1 GCA_021734505.1 Fidelibacterota bacterium
ATACTTTAAGAAATCAATATAATTATAATGTCTTCATGTTCTCCTATGAAACAGCAAAAACAACACTTACTGCACAAGTATATAAAGAAGTGGGGTTTCACGGGGGCGGCGGTATGAATTTATTCAATGAAGGCTACTCTATTTTTGGAGAATTATGTGTACCCTTTACTCCTCTGACTATTTTCGGAAGATATGATCTGTTCTGGGGGGAATTTGATTGCCTTGCATCCTGGGGATTAAATTACGAAATCTATATTGGTGGAATCGCCTGGAAATTCTATAAAAAGAACAGATTGTTGTTTGATATTGAACATGAAGCTTGCTTTAACTCTATGACCCTTGATGTAACAAAAAGCACAACCGCCGAACTAGCGCTGGAAATTGTATTTTAACGGGGGGGTGGTGTCTGGGGTCTGAAACAAATTAGACAATTCATTAGTAGCCCCGGCATTTATGCCGAGGAAAACAAACGATCATAACTGGGGTTTAAACCCCGGTTTTTTTATAGTCCCAATTATCAAAATTTTTCATAATCCACGGAGTGGATGAACCATAATAGAAATATTGACTCCTGAAAACCACAACCGCAGAGCGGTTGAACAATGACCACAGATATCGTGCAACCACGCCGTGTTTGTTTTTTATTTAGGAATATCAAATCTATTATTGTTCGTCCCCGCCGGGGACTCACATTAATTCTTGCTTGATCGCGAGGACAAGCCCGAAAAAACCAAATATTATAGTCATCCCGCAACGATGTCCGGTGGACATCGTTGCTAAGTATATCTATGAACTTTGACGATAACTTTTTATTGAACTGGTACATAGTTCTTATATGCCGGGATAACTTTTCTATTATATTCGATTGCTACGTAGTCTCACTGTAAAAAAGATTGCAGTTCACCCGAACACCGATCACTGCGGGTTACGGGCTACAGGTCACGGGACAAAACGCAAAGCATTTTGTCCTATTTATTGGTAGAATTCGATTGACTTCCGTTCCCTTCCTTAACTATATTTACATATGAAAGATTTTATCGATCTAAGCGAGTTGAAGATACTTTTCCCGGACAACGCTTCTTCCGTGAAATTCCTGGAGAACCTGCGTTGGGGAAAGAAGCCACAATGTCCACATTGCGGATCGGAGCGCGTCACCTCTTTTAAAAAAGAACACCGACATCATTGCAATGCTTGTAATATATCTTTTTCTGCAACGGTCAATACGGTTTTTCACAATACCCGCATTCCGCTTGAAAAATGGTTTGCGGCGCTTGCCTTGTTATTCAAAAACGACAAGAAGGTCTCTGCACGAAAACTCGCTAAAGAGATCAATGTTAATAAAAACACGGCCTGGCAAATGTTACAAAGATTGAATGAATCTCTTGAACATACGGGACAGAAAATATCAGACGGATTAAAACTTGAGGCATTTATAAAGGACGTTGAGCAAACGGTATCAAAACCGCTGGATGCCTTTAAAGCTGTTTTACGGAGCCTATTGGTGCAGGAGAAATTATAATGCAAAAAAGCTTTCTGGGAATTGACGCCGGGTCGGTCATGGTTTCTGTGGTTGAAATTTCCGATGACGGCAAGGTCTTGAGTGAAGTTTATACGCCTCATCTCGGCAAACCCGCCTCTTGTCTTTACGACATCCTCTTAAAAACAGATTTTAACGATGTTGTTGGCGTAGCAAGAACGTCCACTGCACCCGATCTGATCAAAGGAGCAAAGACTTACGATTCCCGGGTAGCCATGATAGCGGGTTCCGGCTCTCGTTATCCCCATGCCCGATCGATCTTAAATGTTGGTGGTGAGAAATTTTCCCTTATTCGTTTTGATAGGGACGGTAATTATAAAAGCCTTCGTTCCAATACATCGTGTGCTGCGGGCACCGGCGGTTTTTTGGATCAACAGGCAAAGCGTCTTTCTCTAAAAGATTCGGCAGAACTTAGCGAAAAGGCTCTTTCAAATACCGGGGAAACCCCAAAGATCGCTTCACGCTGTTCCGTATTTGCAAAAACGGATATTATTCACAGGCAGCAGGAGGGCTATACCCTTAACGAGATCTGCGACGGTCTTTGCCTGGGATTGGCAAACAATATATCCGATACGTTGAATTTAACAGATCCGGGATTGTCGCCCATGGTTTTCACGGGCGGTGTTGCGCGTAATAAGGCCGTAGTTAAGCATCTTGAGGATATTGTCAGGGCTACGATCGAAGTTCACAAGGAATCACATCTTTTTTCTGCCATCGGAGCCGCATTACTGCTTATTGAAGACATGGATTTTGCGAAAAAAGATTTTAATGCATCAGATATTATAAGGCCGAAAGCGGAAGATAAAACTTATTTTTATGAACCCCTTGAGCTGGCCCTGAGCAATTATCCGGATTTTGAGGGAGAAGAACACTATGATTTTGACGTGTCGGGAGGAGGTGTTCCCGTTGAAGTAGATGTTTATAAATTGCCCAAAAAAAACGCTTCAACTGAAGTATATCTTGGCATTGATATCGGTTCAACTTCAACAAAAGCCATTATTATCGATAAATCATATCAACCTATTGCCGGATTGTACACACGAACGTCCGGAAGACCTATTATCGCGGTACAGGGTATATTTGAAGCGATAGATCATATTGCACAAGAACATGAACACCGTTTTAATTTCAAGGCGGTCGCCACTACGGGATCCGGAAGAAAGTTTATCGGCAAAGTGGTAGGAGCCGACATTATTCTTGATGAAATTTCAGCTCATGCCCGGGCCGCAGCCGAACTAGATCCCGATATTGATACGATCATTGAGATAGGCGGACAAGACGCCAAGTTCACCACCTTGCGAAAAGGCGTTGTGACCTTTTCAAAAATGAACACTGTCTGTGCAGCCGGAACGGGGTCATTTATTGAAGAACAGGCTCATAAGCTCGGTGTTGGTTTAGCCGATTATTCGGGTTTGGCGGAAGGCGCCAGAGCACCTCTTGCCTCTGATCGTTGTACTGTATTTATGGAACGTGATATCAATCATTATTTGAACAAAAACTATACGGTCAGCGAGATCCTTGCCGCTGTTCTTTTTTCCGTTCGGGAAAATTACCTGTTAAAAGTTGCTTCCGGCGGGGCGATCGGCAAACGAGTTTGTTTTCAGGGCGCTACAGCAAAGAACAAGGCTTTGGTTGCGGCCTTTGAACAAAAACTCCAACAGCCTGTATTTGTATCGAAATATTGTCATCTTACGGGCGCTCTCGGTTGTGCGATCACTGCCGCCGAAGAAACAAAAAATAAAAGCATGTTCTGCGGAATTGATATATATAAGCAGGAAATTCCGGTCCGTACCGAAATATGCGAATTATGCCTGAATCATTGTCGAATCAGGATCGCATCGGTAAAAGGCAAAGAGGTCGCATACGGATTTCTTTGCGGCCGGGATTATGACACCCAAAAATTTATTATTAAAGAGAAGGTACCATCCCTTCTGAAAATGGGTAAAAATGTGATGCCCAAATGGGAAAAAAAAGAAGTCCACAGAACAGCTCCGGTCGTAGGCATTCCCGCCGCTTTACAGATCTTTGAAGAACTGCCTATGTGGGAATACTTTTTTAACTCTTTGGGCATCAATACTATAAGTTCCGTTAATGAAAAACATGTTATCGAAAAAGGCAAGAAAGTTAGCGGGGCGGAGTTTTGTGCCCCGGTAACAGCATTTCACGGTCATGTTAAATCCCTTATCGATAAATGTGATATTCTTTTTCTGCCCATTCATCTTGAATCTGAAAAAGATCAGAGCAAGCCTTCTCGCTTAAGAAAATACTGTTATTATACACAATTTACTTCCATCGTTGCATCGCTGACGAAACAAGACGGTAAAAGAATAAATAGCTTAATGCCCATTATTAATCATCGGCAAAATGCCCTGTTAACGAAAGCGGAATTATATGGTTCTCTCCATCAGGCTTTTCCCGGTATGTATGGCGTCCTTGCAATCAATAAAGCTTACGACGACGCCTGGACATACTATAAAAAATATAAAGAACAGCTTAAAACTCTTTACACGCCACCAGCAGAAGGAGATGTTGCGGTTGCTCTTCTCGGGCGGCCCTATACGCTTCTTTCAAATGCAATGAATAATGGTATTCCCAATTATTTTGCTCAGCTGGGAATTAAAACGTATTTCAATGATTCCCTTCCGGTTTTGACAGCCGAAGAAGATATGGAACTGCTCATGGATCAATTTCATTGGGCTTACCCTGCGGCTATACTTGAAGCGACAGATCTTTGCGTGAAAACACAGGAGCTTTATCCCGTTTTTGTTACCTCATTTAAATGTGCGCCGGATTCTTTTGCTCTTGAGTATTTTAAACGTATCATGGACGCCCATGAAAAGCCTTATCTTATTCTGCAATTGGATGAACATGATTCCAACGTGGGGTATGAAACGCGGATTGAAGCCGGTGTCAGGGCTTTTAAAAATCATTTACGTTCTGTTGGCACAAAACCTCACTCAAAGAAAAAATACCCGGTTATCACAAAAATGGAGTCAAGCTATAAGGATAAGATACTTCTTCTACCAAACTGGGATCCGGAAGTTATCCCCCTGGTGGCAGCTAATTTAAGGTTTTATGGTGTTGATGCCCGCGTGCTGGAAGAAACCCCTCAAATGATCGCCGAAAGCATGAAAATGAATACAGGACAATGCATTCCGGTCAATGCTATCGCCCACGAATTGGTTGCTTATATTAAAAAATACAATTTGGATCCGGCCAAGACCGCACTGTGGATGGTACAGGGCGGATGGGCTTGCAACATACGCATGTACGCCCCTTATATTTTGACATTACTGAGTGATCTTGGCGGTGGCTTTGAAAAAACAGGTGTATATATAGGTGAAGTTTCCATGGTCGATTTCAATCCAATTATTTCCGTAAAAACCTATTTTGCATATATGTTCGGAGGTAATCTCAAGAAGATCGGATGTATGATCCGGCCTTATGAGATCGAAAAGGGGAAAACAGATGGGGTCCTTGCACAATGCAGAAATATATTTGCAGATGCTTTTCTTGGAAAAATGAAATACATGGAGGCGGTTGAAAGGGTCATCGAAAAGATAGATTCAATTAAAATTAAAAAAGACGCGCCCCGGCCTAAAGTAGCGATCTTTGGAGATCTGTATGTCCGGGATAACGAAGTAATGAATCAGGATCTCATTCGTGTTATTGAAGAAGCCGGAGGTGAGGTTCTCATAACCCCTTATAACGATTATGCCAAGATCGCTTTTGGTGCCTATTCAAAGAAATGGATAAAACAATTGCATGTCACCGAACTTGTGATTTACCATTCATTGCTGGCCGCCATGCAATTGCTTGAGAATAAATACCAAACATTGTTCAGTAAATATATTGGCAGTCCCATACCTGCAAAAAACCCCGACGCGGTTAAAGAGCTTTCATATTTTAATATTCGTATCGAACAAGAAGGTGAAAGCTATGAAAACATTTTAAAGATCTTCAGGATCATGAAAAGCCACCCGGATATATCTCTTTTTGTCCAGACGAACCCGGCTTTTTGTTGCCCCTCTTTGATCACAGAAGCTATGAGCCGCGATATTGAAGAAATAACGGGTGTTCCCGTCTTAACCATTACATATGATGGTACCGAATCGCAAAAAAACGACATCATTATTCCGTATTTAAAATACGCCAAGGTCGCAAACAACGCCATCTCCGCAACTTAACCTTTGCTTCTAAACAGCAAATATGATTATATTTCAATTATAAAGGCAAACAATATGAAGATCAGTGCAATTCAATTCAGTGAGTCTTTTCCCCCCATTGTAGATGGTGTAGGAAACGTAACAAGAAATTATGCTTATTGGATCAAAAAAAAATATGGCAAAGCATATGTTGTGACGCCTGAGTATCCCGCATTTGTTGATGATGAGATCTATCCGGTCTTGCGTTATCCGTCTATCCCGCTTGTTATGCGAAAACCTTATCGTATGGGCATAGGGCAGCATAACCCTAAATTATGGAAAAAACTGGATACGCTAAATGTTGATATTGCTCATGCGCAAAGCCCTTTTTCATCGGGAAATATCGCACTTCAATTTGCCAGACAGAAAAAGGTCCCGTTGGTGGCAACATTTCACTCAAAATTCTATGATGATTTTAAAGAGGTCACACGTTCGGATGTTATCTCCATGTTGATGACACATCTCGTAGTAGACTTTTTCAATTATGCCGATGCCGTTTGGGCGGTGAATAAAAGCACTCGTGAAACACTGATCTCATATGGCTATAAAGGCCCGGTCGATGTTGTGCCTAACGGTGCCGATTTTGAGATACCGCAGGACCTGGAAAGGCTCGTGAAAAACACAAATGACCAATACGGCTTATCTCCCGATGATCTGGTCTTTCTGTTTGTCGGGCAAATGATCAAACAAAAGAACATACCTATGATCATTGACTCGCTGGCGTTATTAAAGAAAGCCGGCGTAAGTTTCACGATGCTCTTCGTCGGTGAGGGAAAATCAAAAGAAGATTTTCAACATCAAGTTAAAAATTTGAAGCTTGTAAATAATGTTAAGTTCCTGGGCAAGATCCTGGACAGGGATATCCTAAAGGGTATTTTTGCCCGGGCCGACCTTTTTATTTTTCCTTCGGTATATGACAATGCGCCTGTCGTAACCCGCGAGGCAGCAGCCGTAGGAACCCCCTCCATCATCGTCAAAGGAAGCAATGCCTCCGAGGGCGTTGTCCATGGCGAGAACGGCTATTTGTGTGATAACTCTGCACAAAGCGTATCAGAAACAATCTCTAAGATCGTCTCAGACCGCGACGCCCTTAAAAAGGCCGGCGAGAATGCGCAACATACGATCTTTCGCTCTTGGGAAAGTATTATTGATGATATTGTCGTTCCCAAATATCATGAGGTGATCGAAAAATTCAAACAGCAATAACAAAAGGTTTGAAAATGAAATTTGTTAAAACAAGTTCTGCCGTTATTGGAACTTTGATGATAGTGCAATGGGTGTTCTTTATTGTCACGGGGAATGTTCCGCAATTTGAACGCGCTCCCATAGAGATCTCATTTCATATTAGTATAGAATTATTGAC
>JAIPIT010000091.1 GCA_021734505.1 Fidelibacterota bacterium
GTAAAATCTTCAACCGTATAAATAGAAGGGTCTTCAAGGATCCTCACGTTAACCGTATCGGCTTTTCCATCCAGTTCTGCAATGATCATCCCATCTTCTGAAGCCGATCCTGTAAATAGATTCCCGTTAATGTTTCCGTATGATCCGGTGTAAGACCATGATATGCAGCTTGGATCGGCGATGATAGCAATACCTTCAGGATCAGCGGTATGATATGAAAGCTTTATTTCCTCATCTGGATAAAGCAGATAATCATGATGATCGAAATTGAACGTTTCAACTTCCGGTGAAGATGTCTGCTTTATACAATATCTCGGATTTTCATTTAAAGTCAAAGTAATACTGTCATTAGCGGTCATATGATACTCAACAGTATCCCCGTACATATTCTCTATTCTAAGATAATCGATGCCGGTATGATACTTGATATTTTTGGTGCCGCTGTATATCCAGCCGATAGAAAGCGTGTCAAAATAAGTTAAAAAGTATATATCATTCTCGATCTTCGAATCTACAGGTCTTTGGGCACGGGTTTCTGAAATGTATTGCTTTAATGCCAAATAGGATAATTTGGGCTCTTTGTCAAATTCAAGCAATCCGAAATTATGTTCGGGTTCGGTCAATACCGTACCGTCGTTTTTCAGATCATAATAGATCGCGGACCTCACTTGCGGGTCCGTTTGACATATCAGGAACATTCTGTTAATATATTGGGCTTGCCTTTCCAATGTGATATTCGGCCATCCGTCATGTGTCGGGTATCCGAATTCGCTCAGATAAATTGGTTTTTCACCCACATAAGATTTAACACTGTTAAGATACGAGATCAATTCATTTTCAGGGCGGTAAGCGATTTGATATAAATGGAATGAAACCGCATCCATATAATCACCACCCCCGGCGGCAAAAACATCACGAATAAAATCGAGTCCCTCAATATATGGTGCGGGATTTCCAATTGCCGGAGATGTTGCGCAGCCGATCACGATTGTACTGGTGTCAACCGCTTTGATCGAATCATAGGCTGTTTGCAATAAGGCCGTATAATCATTTGCGTTAGGCTGAGGCGTCCAGAACAAAACACCGTGATTCGGTTCGTTCCAAATTTCGTAATGCTTAACGCCCAGAGGGGAAAAATGCTGTACAACGGCTTGACAATATTTTGCATATGCCACCCTGTTGACTTCATCCGTAACACCGGAACCGGCGCTTGGAGCATAGAGCGTATTATTATAATTGAGGATCATATATATGTCGATATCTCTTGAAAGAGCGGAACGTACATATTGATCGACTTGCCCGGGTATAACGTAAACACCGCTGTCTTTTTCTACTTCCGACCACAGGCATTCATCACGGATCATTTCGATACCGGCTGCTTTGATCATATCCAACTGCTGTTCAACGGATGTGGAATCCATATCATAACGCCAGAACTGACCAAAATGCGTCTGAACTCCGAAAAACGGGGAATTTGCATAGAGCATTGCTGCGAATATGATTAATAAGACCGAATTCCTTAGTTTCATTCAATACTCCAGATGTGATCAACAGAATCTATCATTTTTTTGTCATGAAAAAAACGAATAAGTACAAGAACTTAGTTGATAAAGAACAAACATTTTAGCTTTTTAGGGGAAATTTGTGTATAATAAAGCATGAAAAGATCGTTTCAAATTTTATTATATCTAAGTCTTGCCGTTTTGATATTGACCGTATCCTGCACTTCATCCAGAAAAAATGAATTAACCTATAGATATTCGAGTACGGAAAACGCCATTTCCTTCGATTCACTTAAATCGGAGATCCTGGGCAGTACAGGTGTTGAAATGTTTGTGGTATATCCCGATTCGGATATCGTTATCATCCATTATGATCGTTTCAGAACCCATCAGGATGTCATAGAGACCTGTTTCAAAGAATGCGGCTACTATATAACACTTGTTCAAAAAGACCGTATTGAAGAGAGAGATCTGCCATGGAAAAAAAAGTAAAGGCTATCGGTCTATTATCAGGTGGACTTGATTCGGTTCTTGCGGCGGCTCTCATTAAAGAACAAGGTGTTGAAGTGACGGGTTTGTTGATCCGGACCGGGTTTACTGACCATAAAGAAGTCTCTGCCGATGGAAAACGGACGGTTGAGGATACCGCCAAAGCGCTTGGAATAAAATTTCGTATAGAAAATATACAGGATGAATATTGGGATACGCTATTATATCCTAAATACGGTTACGGAAAAAATGTCAATCCATGTTTGGACTGTCATTTACACATGATCCGTGTAGCGGCACGAATTATGAAAGAGGAAGGAGCGGATTTTGTTTTTACGGGCGAAGTGGTGGGTCAGAGACCGAAGAGTCAGTTGGCTCATCAAATGAAGGTCGCACTGAAAGAAAGCGGCATTGAAGGCCGTTTGCTGCGGCCTCTCTCTGCGTTAAGGCTTGCTCCGACCATTCCTGAATTGGAGGGGATGATCGATCGGAAAAAACTAAAGGGCTTTATTGGAAGGGGAAGAACGGCGCAATTGAATCTTGCCAGGGAGCTGGGTGTTGAAGATCTGGCTGTAGCGGCAGGTGGCAACTGCTATCTAATTAATCGTGAATACGGCGACCGTTTTAAGGATCTTTTGGAACAGTATGGAAAGGATAATTTCCCCAAATCCGAAACACCACTATTAAGGATTGGAAGACATTTTAGAATATCTGATACCGCAAAACTGGTTATTTCCAGAAATGAGGAAGAATATTATAAATTATTGCCCTATAGATCAGGCCGTTATTCTTTTGAATTGGTTGATGTTATAGGTGCATATGCGATCGGTACGGGAAAATTTTCAAAAGAAGATATACATTTAGCTTCGCGTTTGCTTGGCCGATATTCAAAAGCAAAATCAGAAGAGACCATCAAAGTTCTGGTTAGTTTGGACGACAGTGTATCAGAGATTGAAATTAGACCGCTGGATATCCAGGATCCCATTATAGAGAAAATGCGGATATAACTATCTGAAAAATATTTAGATAAAAATAATCCTAACCCTTACCAATAACCTTAATTTAAGGGGAACATATTAACAAAAAATTTATTTGATATAGACTGAGAAAACTATTAGTTTTCCATGGTTAGAGGGTTGCATTGGCAACTCGTTTTTTTATGTCATTTTTTGAGGAAAACATGCTTCAAACGGTTTATGAGGAAATAAGGAAATGCTTGATGAACAAAGGCTGGGAAGGCCCCGGCTTTGCCGTTGAACGTCCTAAGAAAAATGATTTTGGACATGCCAGTTCAAATGTGGCATTAACCCTCGCAAAACAACTGAGAAAACGCCCTTTGGATATTGCCGAAGAAATTGCCGGTGAACTGAATGGAAAGATCGAAGGTTTGGAAAAGATCGAGATCGCTGCTCCCGGCTTTCTTAATTTCTTTTTCTTACCTGCTTACTTTCAGTCTTTCATACCTCGTATCAGGAGTGAAAAAGAAGCATTCCAAAAAACGCATGCAGGCAAAAATCAAACCGTTCAGGTTGAGTTCGTTTCCGCCAATCCCACCGGTCCGCTGACGATCGGTCACGGACGTCAAGCCGTATTGGGAGATACCGTATCAAGGATACTGGAATGGCACGACTT
The DNA here is from genome assembly GCA_021734505.1 of Fidelibacterota bacterium. Taxonomy (GTDB): domain Bacteria; phylum Fidelibacterota; class Fidelibacteria; order Fidelibacterales; family Fidelibacteraceae; genus M50B103. Next base: position 3,624 of record JAIPIT010000091.1, read on the forward strand.
TGAAGTTACCCGCGAATATTATTTTAATGATGCCGGACGGCAGATGCGGATGCTGGGGCTTTCGGTGCTTGCCCGTTACAACGAACTTCTTGGAAAAGAATTGAGTATACCCGAAGGGGGGTATGAGGGAGAATACATCATAGACATTGCAGACGCTTTCAGAAAGAGCTATGGTGATCATAAAACCGAAGAGGATCTTGAACTCTTTATCGAATTTGCCTCCCAGTCCATCTTTATCTCAATTCGGGAGACTTTGAAACGTCTTGATATTGAGCATGACGTTTATTACAATGAGAAAGACCTCTATAAATCGGGAAAAATAAAAGAAGTTTTAGATTTGCTGGAAAAAGAAGGGCATATCTAAGTAAAGAACGGCGCAACCTGGTTCAAAGCCATGCAATTCGCCGCCGAAAAAGACCGCGCTCTCGTTAAAAACACCGGAGAACCGACTTACCGTTTACCCGATATAGCCTATCACCGTGAAAAGATCAATCGCGGTTTCGATCTTGTCATTGATATTTTCGGTGCCGACCATCATGCCACTTATCCGGATGTAAAATCCGCACTTGAAGCACTTGGACTGGATACCACCCATATTAAAGTTCTTATTCATCAATTCGTTACCCTTACACGGGGCGGTGAAAAAGTTAAAATGTCCACACGTAAAGCGAATTTTGTCACACTGGACGAATTAATGGACCTTGCCGGAACAGATGTTGTAAGATATTTCTACATCATGCGAAGCATGGATTCACACCTTAATTTCGATCTCGAGCTTGCACAAAAACAAACAGATGAAAACCCTGTTTTTTACCTTCAATATGCACATGCCAGGATGTGTAATATTCTTATTCATAGTACCGAAAAAGGAATTTCGGATTATGAAAAAGCAGATCTATCACTGTTGACGGAACCGGAGATCATAAAACTTATCGAAACCATGATAGAATTTGGTGATGTCATGGATTTATGTAAAAACAGCCTGGAACCCATGCACCTGACAAATTATTTATATAGACTGGCAACCGCTTTTCATAAGTTTTATTCTGTTCATCGTGTTGTAACGGATGATGTGGAACTTTCGAAAGCGCGTTTGCAACTTATTGATGCAGTCAAGATAATATTAGCCAACGGATTAAAAATTCTGGGTGTAAGCGCACCCGAAAGGATGTAACAGGGAATCGTGAATGAAATTTAAAACAGGCATACAAATACTTATTCTTGCAATTATTCTCAGCTCATGTTTTTCGGCGAACCAAGAGGTCATTCGTGAGGCCGGTCCCGCTACCATAGAGACAAGCGCGGTAATTGATACCGGAAAAAACGAGCTGTCAACAGAGATCGTGACTCTTGAAGAAGCTGCAGAGTTCATTACTCCTTTTGACAAGCATCTTACACTGGCAAAAGTGCACTACGTTGATGCTTTACTCGCACAGAAAGATAACGATTCACTTGAAGTTGAATTTCAATTAAGCATAATTTTCGATATACTTGCAAAGATAGAATCTTATAACAACATGGACGAGATCCAGTATGAACAATTTGTTGAATTTACCGAACAGATCGTCAGTGAATTTGAGGAATATGCCCCCCAGATGAGCGAGCTCCATGAACAATTCTCTCTTTCCGATCTTCAGGAAGCCATGAAATCTTTGACCGATGAGCACTTTGCTCATGACGGCAGCAAGGATTATGAAGTCCTTGAAGACCGTGACGGTCACGTTCCCATTATGATCAACAGCCGGGTTGAAACTTCCATCAATTTGTTCAAGTCCAAGCGTCGCGGCGACATGCAAAATTGGATCAAGACAAAGGCAACATATGAGCGTTTGTTCAGGAAGATCCTTCGAGAGAATGGTGTACCCGAGGAATTTATCTATTTAAGCATGCTCGAAAGCGAGATGAAGCCTGACGCCTTGTCATATGTCGGTGCAATGGGACAATGGCAGTTCATGACCTATACCGCCAAAAGTTTCGGATTAAAATATGATTACTGGGTTGACGAACGCCGGGATCCCATCAAAGCAACTGAAGCCGCCGCAAAATACTTGCTATATCTATACGAAGAATTTCAAGACTGGTACTTGGTTATGGCCGCATATAATGCGGGTGAAGGACGGATCGCCCGATCCATACGTTATGAACAAACGCGTGATTACTGGCAGATGAAAACACTGCCCAGGGCAACAAGAAAATATGTGCCCCATATTATGGCTGTTGCTGCGATCTGCATAGAACCGGAAAAACACGGATTTGTCGATTACAAACCCAAAGCGATCTGGGGAGATTTTGATACTCTGACCCTTGACCAAAGTTACGAATTGGAAAAGATCGCGCGTGTTTGCGGAATTAAATTTGATGATCTAAGGGAAATTAACCCCGAATTGCGGAAATTCAATACACCCGCATATCCTTATACGATAAGACTTCCGAAAGGCAAACGTGATATCCTTGAGCGTGAAATACTCGTGATGGAAGCGGCTCCCACACATGTTGTTTACAAAGTAAAATCCGGCGATACGCTTTCTGAGATCGCATTGAAATACGGCGTAACGGTGCAGGATATCGTTAATGCCAATAAACTGACAAGCAAATCGAGAATTTATATCGGTCAAAAACTAATTCTCCCACAGGGCGGATCTTCAAGTTTAGCTTCGGGATCGGTATACAGTTCTTCATCTTCATCCTCCTCTTCGGGAAAACCGGATCTGTCCGCATCTCACAGAAAGATCATCTATACGGTTAAACCGGGTGATACTCTCGGAGATATTGCAGAGATCTATGATACAAGAGCATCCAGGATCAGGGTTTGGAACGGCTTGGTTTACGGCGAATATATTTATCCGAATCAAAAACTGACGATCTGGGTACCGAAGGGGAACAGTTATCAGACAGTTGCACAATATTACACCGTAAAAAGCGGTGATTCATTTGAGAAAATAGCGCGAAAATACGGTTTGAGCGCAAGCGAACTTAAAAAATTGAATCCAAGTATGAATTATTCCAAGATCTATCCCGGAGATAAGATAAGGATACAATAATTTTTCTTGCAAAAACTTTTAAAAAAAACTATCTTACACGGCTATGAGAAAATCAGACATTATAAAAGAAATATCGGCGCAGACAGGCTTAACCCAGGTTGAGACGGAAGCGGTTATTGAAGGCTTCATTACGATCGTAAGCGAAGCATTGATTCAGGGTCAAAGAGTTGACTTACGCGGTTTCGGTAATTTCATATTGAAGACCCGTAAGGCCAAGGCAGCCCGTAATATCTCAACAGGTGAAACTGTTCAGGTCCCTGAACATTATTTGCCTTATTTCAAAGCCTCTGAATCATTAAAGGAACGGGTCAACGACAATTTGAAGAAAAATGTGCTATAAGGAGGTAGGTTAATGCCCTGCGGTAAAAAACGTAAAAAAAGCAAGATCCGCAATCATAAGCGGAAAAAGCGTCTTAGAAAGAATAGACA
>JAIPIT010000009.1 GCA_021734505.1 Fidelibacterota bacterium
TGGGCGCAGCTTTATCGGTTTCACTTGTAAAGATCGGTCGCTTACCCGGTGAGAGTATTGCGGACTTGACAAAATATATCAATTCGGACAAAGCTTTGGCTATTATGGCGGGCATATTGCTCTCGGTTGTCATAGCGTTTACGGTTGGCAGTATGGTCCAATTTTTCACCAGAATGATCTTTACATTTAAATATGAAAAAGCCTTGTCGCGTTATGGTGCTATTTGGGGCGGATTGTGTATAGCCGTCATTACGTATTTTATTCTGGTCAAGGGGGCAAACGGATCATCTTTTATGACCGCGGAAGCCAAGATGTGGATACAATCGAATACCTGGCTGATACTTGGTCTTTCCTTTGTCGGGTGGACGATCATCATTCAATTGCTAAGATGGACCATAAAAGTAAACATTCCCCGTTTGATCATTCTTATCGGTACTTTTTCGCTTGCTTTTGCCTTTGCCGGCAATGATCTTGTGAACTTCATCGGCGTACCTCTTGCAGGGTTTAAGGCTTTTCAGACCTTTTCGGCCGTACCCGGTGCGGATCCGCATTTATTCCCCATGAACTTTATGTCCGGTACAATCAAAACCGAAACGTATTTGCTTCTGATTGCAGGTGGTATCATGATCGCGACATTGTGGATGTCTAAAAAATCACGTCATGTAAGCAAAACGGAATTAAATATTGCCCGACAGGGGATCGGTGAAGAGCGTTTTGCCTCAACCGGTATTTCGCGTACGGTGGTTCATTCTATCGTTGTGATCAATGAGTTTTTCAGAAAGATCATTCCCTTACAAGTTCAACATAAGATCAATGAACGTTTTTCCCGGCCTGTCATGAATTCGGAATCAGAAGCCCAATCTTTTGATATGATACGCGCATCCATGAACTTAACGATCGCAAGTAGTTTGATCGCGCTTGGGACATCTCTTGAACTTCCCCTCTCTACCACCTATGTTACATTTATGGTATCTATGGGAACCTCTTTGGCGGACAGGGCTTGGGGACGGGAAAGTGCCGTTTACCGCATGTCCGGTGTATTCACCGTGGTTGGCGGTTGGTTCCTTACCGCCATTATTGCCATGCTTGTTTCAATGTTATTTGCCTTGCTTATCAATTGGGGTGGTATTGTTGCTACGATCCTTCTTGTCGCTTTTGCAATCTTTGTATTGTTCAAGACTTTTATCAGTCACAGAAAAAACGAAAAAGTGGAAGCTGCGCTTCATGAAGATGAAGACAACTATGACATTTTCAATATGTGCAATCATCATACCGTCAAGATCCTGGACCTGATCCCCGAGCTGCTGGATAAGAATATCAAAGCATGTTATAAAGAAGACCGGAAAAAGATCAAAGAATTACAGGAACAAGTGAAATTCCTGATGCTGGATACAAAGAACAGAAAGAATGCTTTTACTGTCCGTCTTAGAGAAATTGAGGAAGATTCGTTGGAATTTGGACATTTTTACTTGCAGATGCTGCATTACATCCGCGAGTTCTCACACAGCATCAATTATGTGGTCGATGCATCCTATGAACATATTTATAACAACCATCGGGGCATCAATAAAGAGCAGAACGAAGAGCTTGAATATCTTTGCGAACATTTGGAAGATATTTTCAAGGATGTTAAAAAAACGATCATGAATCAAAATTTTGACAAGAAATCAAAGATCAAACATAAGCAGGAAAAACTTCTGGACCACATCAGTGACTGCCAAAGCAATCAGGTTAAACGCATAAAACATGGAGAAACCAATACAAGGAACTCAATGTTATATATGACCACCCTTTTCGGTGTAAGGGATCTGCTTGTTCATGTGATACGATTATTAAAGGTTCAAAGTAAGTTTTTGCCAAAACTTGAATCCAATAAAGAGCGGGACAAAGATGATGGTCCTGTCCAAACCCAATTACCTTTATAACGATATGTATATGAGCAATATTCTTATCTTTCAGACACAGGACATTGCAAATATATTTCCATTGGATCTTCTTTCAAATTCAATTTATAACATGCAAAACCGGGCGTTGTTTTTTTTCACAAGAAAGTGTTTTGTCAACATCAAAGTGTGCATTATATTCTATAACACATATAGGAGAAAATCATGACAATATATATCATTATGGTGATTTTATTGTTCTTTCTGGCAGCCTCAGATCTAATGGTTGGCGTAACCAACGATGCCGTTAATTTTTTAAATTCGGCGCGTGGCGCAAAAGCTGCGAAAAATTGGGTGATCATGATCATTGCTTCTGTCGGGGTATTCGTGGGCGCTACCTTTTCAAGCGGAATGATGGAAGTGGCCCGAAAGGGAATATTTCATCCTCAGGAATTTTTCTTTTCCGAGATCATGATCATTTATTTGGCTGTTATGCTTACCGATGTCATACTTCTGGATGCTTATAATTCTCTGGCCTTACCCACATCAACCACGGTATCGATCGTATTTGAATTATTGGGTGCTGCCGTTGCCGTATCCTTGTTAAAGATCGGACGGAATCCGCTCGAAACTTTATCGGATCTACCCAAATATATAAATTCTGACAAGGCCTTACTGATCATATCGGGAATTTTGCTATCCGTTATCATTGCCTTTACGGTGGGGGCCATCGTTCAGTTCCTCACCCGGATGATCTTTACTTTCAAGTATAAGAAGAATCTTGAGCGTTTTGGGGCGATCTGGGGTGGTATTTGTATTGCTATCATCACCTTTTTTATTCTGGTTAAAGGTGCCAACGGTTCCTCGTTCATGACAGCCGAAGCCAAAGTATGGATCTCGGAAAACACCTGGCTGATACTTGGTGTTTCTTTTGCAGGATGGACGGTGATCATTCAACTTGCAAAATGGATATTCAAGATCAATGTACCCAGAATGATCATTCTATTCGGTACCTTTGCATTGGCTTTTGCTTTTGCCGGGAACGATTTGGTTAACTTTATCGGTGTTCCTCTTGCCGCATTTAAATCATTCCAGGGTTTTGCCGCAGTTCCAGGTGCCGATCCAACTACATTCTCTATGGCTTTTCTATCGGGTAAGGTCCAGACCGAAACCTATATGTTGCTGATCGCAGGTGCGATCATGGTCATAACCCTATGGACGTCCAAAAAATCAAAACATGTCTCAAAAACAGAATTGAATATAGCAAATCATGACTCTCAGGATGAACGTTTCGGTTCAACGGGTTTATCCCGGTCCATTGTCAGAATGGCAGTGAATATTTCGCAAGTATTGCAAAAGATATTCCCGGAGCGGATCAGGAATATCGTCAATAGCCGCTTTTCACGTCCTGTAACGACCAACGAAAATGAAGCACAGTCATTTGATATGATCAGAGCTTCCATGAACCTGACGGTTGCTTCATCTTTGATCGCGCTGGGTACATCTCTGGGTTTGCCTTTATCAACGACCTATGTAACCTTCATGGTTTCGATGGGCACGACATTGGCTGACCGGGCATGGGGACGGGAAAGTGCCGTATATCGTATTACCGGTGTGATCACTGTTGTTGGAGGATGGTTCCTGACGGCGATCATTGCATTTACCGTATCCGTGATCTTTGCCATATTGCTGGATCTGGGCGGCATTTATTCGGTGATCGCTTTATTTGGTCTCGCGCTTTTCTTGCTTTACCGCACCTATTGGGTTTTTAGAAAAAATGAAAAGACAAAAGTAGAAGCTATTATCGAAGAAGAAGGCAATGATATTCTTGAGTTATGCAATGCTTATACAACCAATATCCTTGATCTGGTACCTGAGATGTATGAACAAACGATCGATGCTCTGTATAAAGAGGACCGAAAGAAGCTGAAAGAATTGAAGACCCAGGCAAAAGATCTATTGATGAAAACCAAAAACCGCAAGAACAATTTCACGACCCGTTTGCGGGAAATAGAGGAAGACTCTCTGCAATACGGTCATTTTTATCTGCAAATGCTTCATTATATTCGCGAATTTTCACGCACATTGGATGATATGATCTCTGTTTGTTATGAGCATGTGGAGAACACGCATTATGGAACAAGCAAAATTCAAAATGACGAATTGATCAAACTCACGGAAGAATTAAAGTATATTTATACCTCTATCAGTAATATGATCAGAGAACAGAATTTTGAGATGAAAGAATCATGTAAAGACAAACATGAAGAGTTGCTTGAAACAATCGTTGAATTTCAAAAAAATCAGGTTAGAAGAGTAAAGCATGATGAAAATGCCCATACCCGCAATTCGGTATTATATTTGACTTTATTGTCAAACTCAAAAGATCTGATAGTTGATGTCATTCGTTTGTTGAAAGTGCAAAGTAAATTCATGGTTGCCGAAGAAGAAGGAATTGTGGCCGTTCCTCATTCCGATTTAACTTGATAAGAAGCGAACTTATTCTTATAATTCGCGAATTGACATGAACAAAATGGAGGAAGCATGTTAGGAATTCAAAACAACTTATTTTGGCTCGTTCCAGGTACCGCGATCATCGCATTGGGATTCGCTTGGTTTTTCTTTAAACAAATGATGAAAAATTCCGAGGGAACCCCAAAAATGGCTGAAATTGCCGCACACGTTCGCAAGGGTGCTATGGCATATCTTAAACAACAATACAAAATTGTAATTATTGTATTTATTGTTCTCACCCTATTATTTGCCTTAATGGCTTATGTGTGGAAAGTACAGAACCCCTGGGTTCCATTTGCTTTCCTATCAGGTGGGTTCTTTTCAGGTTTGGCCGGGTTCTTTGGCATGAAAACAGCAACTTATGCTTCTGCGCGTACGGCTAATGCCGCTCGCGAATCTTTAAATAAAGGTTTGCAAGTCGCTTTTCGTTCCGGCGCTGTTATGGGTTTGGTTGTTGTCGGTTTAGCTTTACTGGATATATCGATCTGGTACATTGTATTGAATACTTTTGTTAAGGGTGGTGATCCTGCACATAATATGGCAATTATTACAACAACCATGCTGACCTTTGGTATGGGTGCTTCAACACAAGCGCTATTTGCTCGTGTTGGTGGCGGTATTTTTACTAAAGCTGCCGATGTTGGTGCTGACCTTGTAGGTAAAGTTGAAGCCGGTATCCCGGAAGATGATCCCCGTAATCCAGCCACTATCGCCGATAATGTAGGTGACAATGTGGGTGATGTTGCCGGTATGGGTGCAGACCTTTACGAATCGTATGCGGGTTCAATTCTTGCTACGGCCGCTTTGGGCGCTGCGGCATTTATGCACGATACCACTATGCAGGTTTCTGCCGTATTTGCTCCAATGATCATTGGTGCTGTTGGTACCCTACTTTCGATCATCGGTATTTTTGCTGTGCGTACAAAAGAAAATGCGACACAGAAAAATTTATTAAGCGCGCTGGGTCGTGGTATAAACTTAAGCTCAGTCCTCATTATGGTCCTTTCTTTCTTCATTTTAAAAATCCTTAATCTGGAAAATTACGTGGGTGTCTGGTTATCGATTGTTATCGGTTTGATCACCGGTTGGGCAATTGGGAAAGAAACCGAATACTTTACTTCTGCAGCATACAAACCGACTCAAAACATAGCCAAACAATCCGAAACAGGTCCGGCCACTGTTATTATTAACGGTATTGGTACAGGTATGCTTTCAACAGCTTTTCCTGTTATGACCATTGTTGTTGGTACAATTTTAGCTTACTTAACTTCAGCCGGTTGGAACTTTGAAAATATGTCCATGGGTCTTTATGGTATTGGTATTGCTGCGGTTGGTATGCTTTCAACTCTTGGAATTACCTTGGCAACGGACGCATACGGCCCCATTGCCGATAATGCAGGCGGTAATGCTGAAATGGCCGGTTTGGGCGAAGAAGTCCGTAACCGTACGGATGCACTGGATTCATTGGGCAATACAACCGCTGCAACCGGTAAAGGTTTTGCCATTGGTTCTGCAGCTTTGACTGCTCTTGCCCTACTTGCTTCATACATTGAAGAGATCAAGATCGGCTTGATCCGTATTGGTGAAACAACCTTGATTGTTGGTGAAAAAGTAATACCGACCGTTACGGCGACACTTTCAGATTTTATGACTTATTATAATGTTACCCTGATGAACCCGAAAGTTCTGATGGGAATGTTCATTGGCGCTATGATGGCCTTTATGTTCTGTGGTTTGACCATGAACGCAGTTGGTCGTGCCGCAGGTGCGATGGTGGATGAAGTCCGCCGTCAGTTCCGTGATATTAAAGGGATTCTTACCGGCGAAACAGAACCGGATTACGCAGCATGTGTTGCTATTTCAACCAAAGGTGCACAGCGCGAAATGTTGTTACCTTCCTTGTTGGCAATTATTGCCCCGGTAACAGTGGGACTCATTTTTGGCGTGTCCGGTGTCATGGGTCTTTTGACCGGTGGCTTGGCAGCCGGATTTGCATTGGCAATCTTTATGGCCAATTCCGGCGGTTCATGGGACAATGCAAAGAAATACATTGAATCCGGCGCCCATGGCGGCAAAGGTTCAAAAGCACATGAAGCTGCCGTTATCGGCGATACAGTCGGTGATCCTTTTAAAGATACTTCCGGTCCGAGTTTGAACATTTTGATCAAGCTGATGACCATGGTCGCTATTGTAATGGCCGGTTTGACTGCCAGCTGGTCGCTGATGTAAACGATCATTATAAATTTTGAATATAAAGCCCTGTTCGTTTGAGCGGGGCTTTTTTTTCATTCGGCGATCCGTGACCTGTGACTCATGACCCATAATCTATGATCAGTTAATAGGGGCAGTATAAAGAGAAGAATCAAGAGACAATAACCAACATCCAAATATGTTCGTCCTTCTCATGTATCTTGTCTCTTGAATCTTGATGAACAAATCATTACATTAAAAAGTTAATAAAAAATAATAATTAACAGGGAAGCATATGAAACGTCTTTTGATCAGTCTATTGATGGTCTCTTTCATACTTGCAATGCCACCCAAAGTAAAATTGGGCATTGATGTACTGGAAGAACGGGGTTTTGATATTTTAAAAGGGAAAAGAGTCGGTTTAATAACCAATCAAACGGGGGTTAGTCAGGATCTTCGGTCAACGGTCGACATTCTCTTTGAAGCACCTGAGGTTAATCTTGTGGCACTCTATGGTCCGGAGCACGGTGTCCGCGGAGGTTATGATGCCGGAGAAGGAGTTGGAAATACGATTGATCCCGCCACCGGTGTTACGGTGTTTTCTTTATATGATGGCTCTACCAGCGGGCCCTCAGAAGAATCGTTAAAAAATGTCGATGTGCTTGTTTTTGATATTCAGGACATTGGTGTTCGGTCGTATACGTATATAAGTACAATGGGTTATTGCATGGAAGCAGCTGCGGAATACGGGAAAGAATTCATTGTTCTCGATCGCCCGAATCCGCTGACCGGAAATATCGTAGAAGGAACAACCGCAATAGATGGATTTCATTCCCCGGTGAGTGCTTACAAGATCCCTTATGTTCACGGATTGACCATCGGCGAACTCGCTCGCGTTTATAATGAAGAAGAGCTTTTAGCCAACAAGGTCAAATGTGATCTGACCGTAGTACCCATGAAGGGTTGGAAACGGAAGATGTCCTTTGAAGATACCGGTTTGAAATGGCTTCCTTCTTCACCGCATATTCCCGAGGGCGATACTCCCTCTCATTGTGTTGCAACAGGAATTTCGGGCGAATTATATCTGATCAATGTCGGTATCGGTTATACGGTTCCGTTCAAATGCTTTGCCGCTGAATGGATCCAAACACAAGAACTTTGCGATGCAATGAATGATCTGGAACTTGAAGGGGTTATTTTCACGCCGGTCGCCTATAAGCCATTTTATGGTGCACATCAGGGCAAACTGGTTCAGGGAGTTCAAATATTTATTACGGATTTCAGAAAAGTCGAATTGATGAATTTACAATTCCGTTTTATGGAAGTTCACCACAAGCTTTACCCCGAACATGATATATTTAAACTTAGCGAAGATCGTTGGCGTATGTTTGATATGGTTTGCGGGACAGATGAAATTCGTAAAACATTCATGAAAAATTATCGATTTGAAGATATCAGATCAATATTAAACGGAGATGCACAAGAATTTAAGAACATGTCAAAGAAGTATTATTTGTATAAATAATAAATGAGTTTATGATTATTTCGCGAGCGATGGTTATTGAATTAAAAACCCGAATATAAATCAATTATGTTATTCCGGATTAAATTTCCGGGTTATTAAAGTATAAATATATTTTACACCCATAATTTTTTAACTTTTCAATCCTTAAACATCTTCTAACAATTGACTCACAGGCAATTTATGATTACATTCATAAGATAAAGTAAATACTAATTTATGAGGTAATATTATGACAGAATCAAAACGCCTGATCGCATTGGATGTGTTTCGCGGAGCAACTGTTGCCTTAATGATCCTGGTAAATAATCCCGGTACATGGGGCGCTCAATATGGTGCTTTAAAACATGCTCCCTGGCATGGCTGGACACCCACGGATTTTGTGTTTCCTTTCTTTCTGTTCATCGTCGGTGTTGCAATGGCATTTGCTTTTAGAAAATATGATTATAAGTTGAATAAAGACGCGACAAAAAAAATCATCAAACGGACACTGATCATTTTTGGATTGGGTATTTTCCTTAATTTACTTCGACCCGTAGCGGGAGACACTTTCGGGGAGGTTGTAAAAAATCTCTTCGGAAACTGGCGGCTTGTCGGCGTGCTTCCCCGGATCGCGCTCTGTTATTTATTTGCCTCATTGCTTGTATTGAAATTCAACAAGAAAACAGTAATGTGGATCGCCGGTGGCATTCTGGTGGGTTACTGGATACTTCTTGCTACGACCGGTGGATTTGGAATTGAAGATGTATTGGTGCGTAAAGTTGACTTGGCGATTCTCGGTGACGGCCATATTTATCATGGTTATCATGATAGTATGGGCGCTCGCATTGCCTTTGACCCCGAAGGATTGCTAAGCACGCTTCCGGCTATTGTTACGACGATCCTGGGATACTTCACCGGCATGTTGATTTTGGGAACGCCTGATAAAAAACAATTAGTCAAAAAAATGCTTATTCGCGGAGCGGCTTTTCTGGCTCTTGGATTGTTATGGGGCCTTTTCTTTCCGATCAACAAACCGATCTGGAGTTCATCTTATGTGATGTTAATGGGTGGCTGGTCGATGCTTTTCCTTGGTGTTTCAATTTTATTGATCGATGTATTAGGCTGGAAGAGTGCAACAGAACCCTTTGTGGTATTCGGTTCCAATCCGCTCTTTATTTTTGTTCTGTCTGCCGTATATGCAAAACTGCTTGCATATATTAAGTTTATACCAATGGGCGATGCAACGGTTGGCCTTAAAACCTGGCTCTTTGCAAAAGTTTTTATGCCCATGGCCAATTACAGTCAGATCGATGCATCTTTAATGTTTGCCCTGACAACGATCACGATCTTCTGGGCGATCTCCTTGATCCTTTACAGAAAAAAAATATTTATTAAAATATAAAAAGGAGTAAAATATGAAACGTATTCTTACATTATTAGCACTAATTGTGATTGTAGTTATTATTGTTTTTGTAAGTAAAGGCAATAACTTGACAGGTGTATGGGAATGTACATCCTATGCTCTTTTGGACAATCAGGATCAAACATGGATAGAACAAGGGTCAGACTTTCGGGATATGTTTGAATTGAAAATACTTGATGATAAAAAGATCATCGTCAGTACTTTAGGAAATGAAAATGAAGGCACATATACCGTCAACGGTGACACGCTTATTATAACCATTAAAGAAAATAAAACACACTATTTGCATGATAAAAATACATTGACGTTGGTTAATCATCCGCGTGCAAAGATCGTATACACAAAAGCGGAAAAACCTACAAAGGAATAATATGAAGAAACAACAGATTGTTATCGCAATATTAACACTTTTATTGCTTGCATCTGTATGCATAGCAGCCACGCCGAAAGTAAAATTGGGTATTGACGTATTGGAAGAAAGTGGTTTTGATATTCTAAAAGGCAAGAAAGTCGGATTGATCACAAATCCCACCGGCGTCAGTCAAGATCTGCGTTCTACTGTTGATATTTTATTTGAAGCACCTGAAGTTGATCTGGTCGCTTTATTCGGTCCCGAACACGGTGTGCGCGGCAATTTCTTTGCCGGAGATAAAATAGATGATGCCGTGGATCCCATTACAGGTGTAATAGCATATTCTTTATATGGGAAACGCCAACGCCCGACACCGGAATCATTAAAAGACATTGATGTGTTGGTCTTTGATATTCAAGATATCGGATGTCGCTCTTATACTTACATTAGCACGATGGGTCGCTGTATGGAAGCAGCCGCTGAAAATAATGTTGAATTTGTTGTGCTTGATCGTCCGAATCCCCTGACGGGGAATATTGTGGAAGGTGCAACAGTCAAAGAAGGTTTTTTCTCCGGTGTGAGTGCCTACAAGATCCCCTATGTTCATGGTCTGACCATCGGGGAATTGGCCAGAGTATATAATGAAGAGAATTTGCTTAGGAATGGTGATAAATGTGACTTGACCGTTGTTCCTATGAAAGGCTGGAAAAGAAAAATGGCCTTTGAAGATACAGGTCTGCAGTGGGTCCCCTCATCACCGCATATCCCGGAAGGGAACACTCCTCCTTACTATGTAGCAACCGGTGTGATCGGTGAATTTTATCAGTTGAATATAGGTGTTGGATATACAATACCTTTTAAATGCTATGCAGCTGAATGGATCAATGCACAAGAACTTGCCGATACCATGAACGCATTAGGGTTGGAAGGTGTTATCTTTAGACCCATTGCGTATACGCCTTTTTACGGTGCGGATGAAGGCAAAGAAGTTCAGGGTGTTCAAGTTCATATTACCGATTTTAGAAAAGTGGAACTCATGTACCTCCAGTTCCGTTTCATGGAAGTGCATCATCGCTTATACCCCGAACATAACCTGTTTGAAATGAGTAAGAATCGCTGGCATATGTTTGATATAGTTTGTGGTACCGATGAGATTCGTACAGAGTTTATGAAGAACCATAAATTTGAGGATATTAAGCCCATATTCGAACGTGATGTGGAAGAATTCAGAGAAATGTCTAAAAAATACTATCTCTATAAATAGGAGCTAAAATGAAGAAGATATTAATTGTAATTTTACTGATCTGTATGATCGGCGGCGTACTGTTTGCGGCGGATAACCGTGAGTGGCGAGCGATCTGGTCGATCACATGGAATCAATTTTCGGCAAGCGCATCAGCTGATGAATTAAAAGCCCGTGCACGTGATATTCTTGATAAACATGTAGAAGCGGGTATGAATGCTGTTTTGTGGCAAGTTCGCCAGGGAGGCACGGTCTATTATCCCTCGGCAATTGAACCCTGGGGCTCCTATATCGGATACAGTAATCCCGGTTATGATCCTTTGGAATATGCTATTGAAGAAGCACATAAACGCGGATTGGAATTACATGCCTGGTTCAATACTTTTCATTGTTCCAGTACGATTACCGGTGCTCCCGCACAAGTTCACCCCGAATGGGTCTGTCGCGATGGATACGGAACGCCGATGGGTTCTTATCGCTCCTTATCACCGGGCCTTAAAGCAGTCCGGGACTATACGGTCAGCCTTGTTGCCGAGATCGCATCTAATTATGATGTAGATGGTATTCACTTTGATTATGTTCGCTGGAATGAATATGACAATACGGAAGCAAGCATACTGTTTGCACAATATGCCGAAGAAAATGACCTTCCCGACGGTATATATCCTCCCGGAATGGAAGAATATCTTGCAAAAAGAGAGTTGGATGCGCAATCTAACCGAGCACCTTTGGCACCTGCTATCAGTAACTACTATATTTTTGATATTGAACATCCTGAGAGTGGTGGAATTCCGGACAGTACTGACTTGTTTCCGGATGCAACACCTGGTGTTAAATTTGCTTCATGGGGCGACTGGCGCCGTGGTGCAACCAATGTATTTATTAAGGCCGTTCACGATACGGTTCAGCAGATCAAGCCTTGGGTAAAAGTATCACCGGCTGCTCTTGGGCGTTATAAAGCAGCCAGTTGGAATGGCTATTACAGTACCTTTCAGGATGCCGCAAAATGGTTGAACGAAGGCTGGGTGGATATGATCACGGCCATGAGCTATCATTGGCTTACGGGTAACGAGCTGCGCTCTGCGCTTGAGAGCGATTGGTATCCCAATATAACCAAAGGTATAGCAGATGGTCGTTACTTTTCACCGGGACCTCCTTCATATCTTATAAATGGGTGGGCGCCTCATCAGGATATCGTTGAAACCGTACGCGCTCTTCCATGGGTCAAAGGATTTCAATTCTTTGCTTATGGTGACTGGAAAGATTCTCAGTTAGCCACCCAAAGTTCACATACTGTGTTTGCAAACAAAACCAAACATCCCAGCTATGCTTTCTTGAACAGCGATGTTCCTCCAAGCCCTGCAATAGGTTGGTTAAAACATAACGATACATCTTATACAATGACGATCACACCGAATGTCAGTGTTACAGAGCCACAGTGGTTTGTGATCTACCGCTCTGATGATTCGAACATTGATGTTGATTCTGATGAGATCATCAAGATCGTATATAGTGATTCAGTATTCACCTATGATGTGATATTTGACGGATTGCAGTTGAATGCGGATCGTTATTATTATGGTGTAACTCAGTGTAGTCGTTGGTGGATAGAATCTTCAATATCAAATGTTGTCAATACAGATGCATTGCCAACAACACCACCTCGTGTATTGGCTAGCGAACCCGCAAATGCAGCTATTAATATTCCGAACAACCAGATCGTTGTTATTGAATTTAATAAAAGCATGAATGCTGACAGTTTGGCAGTAAATTTGACTATTACTCCGGAACTGACAAATAAAAAAATAACATGGAATAATCCGACCTGGGTAAAAGATGATCATCTTGTTCTGAATATCAGCGGCTCCTG
The DNA here is from genome assembly GCA_021734505.1 of Fidelibacterota bacterium. Lineage (GTDB taxonomy): Bacteria > Fidelibacterota > Fidelibacteria > Fidelibacterales > Fidelibacteraceae > M50B103. Next base: position 12,980 of record JAIPIT010000009.1, read on the forward strand.
GCAGTTTAATGAAACTTATACCATTACACTGGGAGCGGAAACAATAGATCAAATAGGACTGGCTATAGATGGTAATGGAGACGGCACCGGCGGAGACGCCTATAATTTAAGCTTTACGATCTCGGGTGCCGATGAGGAAGCACCCATTATATCTTCAAAATTACCTCTAGAAGGTACTGTGCATTTTGATACGGACGCACCTGTTTCTCTGGTATTTAACGAACTGCTTGATAAATCAACCCTAACAGATAAATTTACATTCTATTACGGTGGGTTTGCGATTAATCCGCCTTATGTCGTTTTCGAAGGTTTGGATAACCGGACCTACGTTAACGTTAAACCCAATTCTCTCATGGCAAGTAATTCGGTCGTTACATTTGAAGTGGCTGCCGGCGTTGAGGATACGACGGGTAATGCCATGATATCTGAAGATTTCAGTTTTACTACGGACAGTTCCTACTATGAATCCCGTACCATGATCGATAATTTTCAAGGTGGATTTTCCTGGTGGCAACCAAGTGGAAGCGGTTCTACTGTTGGCATTAATCTAACAGAATCAACTGCATCTCTTACAAGTGAAAATTATGTTGCCGGTTTTGGGACAGATAATGATGCTCTGCGTATTGTTATTATACCCGACACCACTCATTGGTTTGCGAGAATACATTCAGCCGATCTTGAAGCTACCCCCGGTATTGATACTGCCGGCGTGATTCAAGCCTTTGTTTTTGGTGATGGTACGCCCTATGAGATTCGCTTTGCGTTACGTGAACATGGCGGCAGTGATCTGTTTGAGGTATCACTGTGGTATCTTGTAGATTGGACAGGCTGGAAACAAATTGAATGGAACCATCATGACAACGGTCAATTAGGTGTATGGGGAAGTATGACCGGAGGCAGTATGGACGGAACAAGCTATAATTTTGAATCCATTCAAATACGAAATACCGGCGATCACCCGGAAAGTCCTGTGACTTGCTATGTAGACGAGTTGAGAACTGCGAAAAAAATAGAAGGATTACCGGAAGCTAATTTACCGCCTGTCCTTGAAGAAATGCCGGATACCAATGCAATGTCAGGTGTATCTATGTATCTGTATGCTTCCTACAGTGATCCGAACCCGAATGATGTCCTGACCTTTCAGGCCATACCCGATACAAGCGGGATAAGAATTCGTCTTTATGGTGAACCGGGGAAAATGAGAGTTAGTATAAGGGATGAATATATTGGAACAAGCACAATAATGATGATCGTGACGGACAATGGAGTTGGAGAATTGTCAGACACGGCGTATTTTGATCTTCGTGTTGATTTCAATACTTTCATTCAAGGGGTTCCGGAAAACTTTACAGTCTATCCGAATTATCCCAATCCCTTCAACCCTCTGACAACATTCAGTTTTGATCTTCCCGTTGCCGATAGGGTAAAAATCGAAATATTCAATACTCGCGGACAAAAAGTCGCAATGATCGCAGATCAGCGATTTGATGCCGGTTCCTGGAATATTAATTTCGACGCAAGTTTTCTCAGTTCGGGTGTCTATATTTATAAGATCACCGCAGGCGAGAATGTCGCGGTCAACAGGATGACATTGCTGAAATAGATGTCGTTTTAAGAATTATTGCATGTACGGAACAGGTATACCTGTTCCGTACCTTTTTTATATAATAATCTTTCCATTTATTAACAATATTCTTCAAAAACTCAATGGAAATTAACGCCCTTTTCGCTATATTTACGCATTGTTAATTAGGTAGAAATTTACCGCATTTCAATGGGAGATAAACATTGAAGCTATCGACATTTAAAAAAGGTCTTCATCCTGAAGATTACAAGTATTTCAGTCATGATAAGGCTATCGAGATATTGCCTTTGCCCGATGACGTTTACATTCCGCTGCAACAGCACATTGGCGTGACTTGTGAGCCAGTGGTCCAAAAAGGTGATAGAGTTAAAACGGGGCAGGTCATTGCCAATACAAGTGCTTATGTTTCAGCGCCTGTTCACTCCAGTATTACCGGTGTTGTCAAAGACATTGACAAATATTACCATCCTTTGGGTATGCGCGCAACGATGATCCATATTAAACGCGAAGGTGAAGAGGAGTGGGAACTTCTTGAAAAAACAGCCGATTGGAAATGGACTCCAAAGGAAAAACTGCTTGATACTATCCGCAATGCGGGAATTGTCGGACTAGGCGGAGCGACTTTCCCCACCCATGTTAAATTAAATCCTCCCGAAGATAAATCCATTGATTCTTTCATCCTGAATGGTGTTGAATGCGAACCTTATCTGACTTCCGACGATCGTATGATGGTTGAACAAACAGATAAAATATTACTTGGCATGGCGATCATGATGCATATTCTGGAAGTTAAAAAAGGATATATCGGTATTGAGAACAATAAACCGGAAGCCATTGCTCAGATGCAAAAACGCGTTGTTGAGATTGGTTATCCCTTTACCGTTGTTCCCCTTAAAGTGAAATATCCGCAGGGTGCCGAAAAAATGTTGATCTATTCGGTATTAAAACGAAAAGTGCCCTTTAGTAAACTTCCCATGGATGTCGGTGTTGTTGTGAACAATGTTGCTACAGCGTATGCCGTAGCAGAAGCGATCATAGAATCAAAACCCTTGGTTCAGAGAGTAATTACCGTGACAGGTGATGGCGTAAATGAACCTAAGAATCTCATGGCTCGTCTTGGAACGCCTTTTAAAAATCTTTTTGAAGCCTGCGGGGGCGTTAAAGATAATGTTCATCGAATATTTATGGGTGGACCCATGATGGGAATGACCCAATATCATCTTGAATCACCGGTCGTTAAAGGAAGCAGCGGAATCGTTGCTGTAACCGGTGAACTTGTTGAAGAATTAAGTACATTTCCCTGTATTCGCTGTGGAGCTTGTGTCCATACATGTCCTATGAATCTTATGCCAATGCGCTTATCAAAGTTTTCGCAAGCAAGAGCGATCGATAAACTTGATGAATTTGGTATCATGAATTGTATTGAATGTGGATCCTGTGCCTTTGTTTGTCCGGCGAACATTCCGCTGGTACAATGGATCAAGGTAGGCAAAGTCAGACTTCGGGAAGAAGCAGCGAAAAAGGCAAAGGAGAAAGCATGACAGAGCAAAAGCCTGCTCCGGAAGAGTTGAAAAAAGAGATCAAATTAGAAACAACTCCGGAAAAAGAAACAATAAAAGAGATTGATGAAAAACCAAAGCCGGATCCACGACGCCGTTTGTTTAAATCGGATCGAATGACTATTGTGGCCCCGGCTCCCCATAATAGAGGGAATAAATCAGTTCCCCGGATCATGTATACGGTTATTGCAGCGCTTTTACCGGCTATTATTATTTCAATAATGCTCTTTGGTACAAAAGCGATGATCACGATCCTTGTAGCTGTTTTCGCTGCGATGGTTGCTGAATATGCATGTAATAAGATCATGAAGACCGGCCTAACCATTGATGACGGTTCCGCTATTTTGACCGGGATCCTTCTCGCCATGACACTTCCGCCTTCTTTCCCCATTGCGAGGACAGCCCTTGGCGCGGTTGTTGCTATTGTTTTCGGTAAAATGGTATTTGGCGGATTAGGGGCAAACATCTTCAATCCTGCTTTATTGGGACGTGCTTTTTTACAAGCAAGTTTCCCCGTTAAGATAACCACATGGACACTTCCCGCTTTTGCCGGAGTAGATTCTGTGACGGGAGCGACTCCCCTTGGACAATATTTTTCCGACGGAACAGTAACAAGTCTGAAATCCTTATTAATTGGTAATGTCGGCGGCTGTATCGGTGAAACTTCAGCTATCGCTTTGCTGATAGGCGGGATCTTTTTAATTATAATTAAACATGCGGATTGGAGAATTCCTCTAAGCTATATTGGTACGGTTTTTGTATTTTCCGGTATTCTATGGTTGATCAATCCTGAAGCTTTTCCAAATCCACTCTTTATGATGTTCTCCGGCGGCTTGATCCTCGGTGCTTTCTTTATGGCAACAGATATGGTCACTTCACCGGTAACGCCTATGGGAACCTGGATCTATGGTATTGGTATGGGTGTGGTGCTCGTCGTCATTCGTATTTGGGGTGGTTTGCCCGAAGGGGTAATGTATTCTATTCTCTTCATGAATGGACTCGTGCCCTTGCTAAACCGCTGGACGAGACCGAAGTATTTTGGTGAGATCCAGATTGAGAAGAAAAAGTAAAGGAATTTTATGAAGAGTACTGCTAAGATAATAATCGTATTGACATTGATCACTGTAATTTCGGGTGCTGTATTGGCAGTTCTTGATGCCTATACCAAGCCCCGGATCGATGCCTATAAAAATAAAATTAGAAATGAAGCCGTATCTCAAGTTTTACCGGAAAATGTTAAAATTGAGACCATCAATAAAGCCGATCAAACTTTTTATAAAGCAAGCAAAAATGAAGAGGTTGTAGGATATGCCTTCCAGGTCTCGGGCGGTGGTTATCAAAGTGAACTGGTCTTGATGGTGGGTGTAACGGCTGATTTTTCAAAGATCATTGCAGCAAAGATACTTTCACAAGTAGAAACCCCCGGATTGGGAACCAAAATAGAAAACGATCCCTCAAACAAAGAAGATCCTTCCTGGTTTGTCGATCAGTTTAAAAACCTAAGCGTCGCTCCTGCGATCACATATGTAAAGAATGTTAAGCCTTCAAAGGACAATGAGATCCAGGCAATTACAGGAGCAACGATATCATCGGCTGCTGTTGTATCTGTCCTTAATAAAGGGATCGAGAAGTTCAAAGCAATTATCCAAGAATAAAGCACAAAGTGCCTGGAGAATAAATATGAAAGAAAAAACCGCAATACAAGAATTTGTTAAGGGAATATGGGATGAGAATCCGATTCTCGTACAGTTGCTTGGGCTATGTCCGACCTTGGCTGTTACAACAGCTGCAGAGAATGGATTGGCAATGGGAATGGCAGCAACCTTTGTTCTGTTATGCTCCAGTTTCTTGGTATCAATGTTCCGAAAAGTAATTCCCGGCCAGGTGCGTATCGCAGCATATATCGTTATCATTGCAACTTTTGTGACGATAGCAGATCGTTTTCTTGCTGCATTTGTCCCTGATATCTCTAAGAGTCTCGGGCCCTTTATTCCGCTAATCATTGTAAATTGTATAATCCTTGGCCGCCAGGAAGCGTTTGCTTCTAAGAATGGTATCGGGCGTTCTCTTTTGGATGCTTTGGGCATGGGTCTTGGATTTACGTTGGTTCTACTGGTACTCAGCTCCATTCGGGAAATTCTCGGATCGGGTACTTGGTTTGGAATGAATATTATGTGGGAAAGTTTTGCCGAATGGGGAGTTATGTCTCAAGCACCGGGTGCCTTTATAACACTGGGATGCCTGATAGCCGGGGCAAACTGGATCAACGCTAGGAGGAAGGCATGAATTTACTCGTAATTTTTATCGGTGCTGCGCTGATCAACAACTTTGTTTTGCAACAATTCCTCGGGATATGCCCTTTTGTAGGCGTCTCTAAAAAAGTGGATTCGGCTTTCAGTATGGGAATGGCAACTACTTTTGTGATGGTGATCGCCGCAATGGTGACCTGGTTGGTCTATAATTTGATCCTTGTTCCTTTCAATCTTCAGATCCTTCAATATGTTGCTTTTATTCTTATTATTGCATCTCTTGTGCAATTTGTGGAAATGTTCATTCGCAAGGTCAGTAAACCACTGTATGATGCTTTGGGTATTTTTCTGCCATTGATCACAACAAACTGTGCTATTCTTGGATTGGCTTTGACGTCTGTTTTAAAGGAATATAGTTTTACGGAAACCTTGATCTATGGTGTTGGAGCAGGTATAGGATTTACACTCGCCCTGGTGATCATGGCGGGTATACGAGAAGAATTGGAATTGGTTGATGTGCCAAAATCCTTTCAGGGTGCCGCCATTACAATGATCATTGCAGGCAGTTTGGCATTGGCTTTCATGGGATTTGCAGGAATAATATAAGGAAGAATGATGGATATACAATCAATTCTGATCGCAGCAGGTAGTATGGGTGGACTGGGTTTGGTTTTTGCTACCGTACTGGCGATCGCCAATAAAAAATTACACGTTGAAGAAGATCCGCGGGTTATTGAGATCATTGATGTACTTCCGGGTGCTAATTGCGGCGGATGCGGCTACCCGGGTTGCCAGGCTTTCGCCGATGCGGTAGTCAAGGGTGATGCCCCTGTTGGCGGTTGTCCCGTAGGCGGATCTGACGTTGCTGACTTGGTTGCAAAGATCATGGGCGTGGAAGTTAAAACAGGTGAAAGAGAAGTCGCCCGTTGTATGTGTCAGGGTGGACTCAAAGAGATCGCATATCAGGGTGAATACCGGGGTGCTCAATCCTGTATTGCCGCAACACTTGTTTCCGGCGGAAAGAAATTATGTGAATTCGGATGTATGGGTTTAGGTGATTGTGCAGCGATATGTCCTTTTGGCGCTATCACCATCTCAGAAAATCGCTTACCGGTAGTTGACAATGAAAAATGTGTGGGTTGCGGTAAATGTGTGGATGTATGTCCGCGCGATCTCATGGAAATGCACCCCATTTCATATAAAGACAGGGTTTTATGTAAAAATCATGATATCGGCCGCTATGCAATGAAAATATGTACTCGTTCTTGTATCGCTTGCGGACTTTGTGAAAAGAAATGCCCTTTCGATGCCATTCATGTTATTGATAACCTTGCAGTCATTGATTATGAAAAATGCAAACATTGCGGACTTTGTTCAACGGTTTGCCCCAATGAGGCAATTGAACATATTAAAAAAGCAAGAAAACCTAAGCCTGCGCCTGTTCCCGCAGAAGAAGTGGAAAAATAAAAATATGTAGAAACGCGATTCCTGACCATCCGAAGCCTTCCTGTCATCCGTAGCCTTGGCGCAGGATGAGGCGAAGGAGGTTATCGCGTCTCTACTTTATAAACATTATGCCAACAAACGGAATCATCACAGATAAAAAAGACGGTAAGGTTTATATCCGTATCGAAGAAGATACATCAGCATGTTCCGGATGTGCGGCCCATGCTTTATGTGGGAAAAAAGATTGTTCGGACGCGCAGGTGATCTTAAATGATCGTTCGGATCTGCATGTGAACGATGAAGTTGAAATTGAGGAAAAAGAGAACATCCTGATAAAAACTTCCCTTCTGGCCTATGGTGTACCGCTGGTCTTCTTTGTAGCAGGAGTTCTGCTTGGTAACCTCATTCCCGAAACAGCCCTGCCAAAAGAATTATTACAATTCCTCAGTGGTTGTTTAGGGTTGCTGGTAGGCGGATTGCTGGGCAGGCACCTTGCAAAACGTCTGTCACAGAGTATCGATAAGTATTTTTCAATAAATGTGAAAAATCAACAACAATAATCCATAATTACTAATGATAATTCGCGAACATTGCGATATTACGATATAATATCAAATAATTACTGTAATTCTATAAATAATTGTTGCCATTCATGTATTTGCTTATTAATTTAGCGCAGATTTTTGAGCAACAATATAAGGATACCAGGATGAAAAATGTAGAATCTGATATTATGAAAATATTTGGAATGAACGTTTTTGGCGATGCTGTTATGCAGCAACGTCTTCCTAAAAATGTATACGAACAGCTCCAACAGATCATTAAAGGTCACCTGGCTTTAGATATAAATATTGCTGAAATTGTTGCTAATGCCATGAAGGACTGGGCCATCGAAAAAGGCGCCACTCATTATACGCATTGGTTCCAACCCCTTACCGGAATAACAGCGGAAAAGCATGAATCATTTATCTCGCCGAATGGAGATGGCAGCATTATCATGGAATTTTCCGGCAAAGAACTTGTTCAGGGTGAGCCGGATGCTTCTTCTTTTCCCAGTGGCGGTTTGCGCGCAACGTTCGAAGCACGTGGCTATACGGTTTGGGATGTTACGTCACCGGCTTTTATTAAAGATGATGAAAACGGCAAAACGCTTTATATTCCTACGGCCTTTACGTCTTATACAGGTGAAGCCCTTGATAAAAAAACGCCCCTGTTACGTTCTGTTGAATCTTTATCAAAGCAAGTGATCCGCGTATTGAGATTATTGGGTGATAACACATCCGAATATGCCGTTCCAAGCGTTGGCCCGGAACAGGAATACTTCCTTGTTGATGAAAATTACTATAATGAACGCTTAGATCTTCAGATGACAGGTCGCACATTGTTTGGTGCACCGGCTCCCAAAGGACAAGAATTGGACGATCATTATTTTGGAAGTATCAAAGAACGCGTTTCTTTGTTCATGAATGATCTGGATATGGAATTGTGGAAATTGGGTATATCAGCTAAAACCAAGCATAATGAAGTTGCCCCAAACCAATATGAACTTGCAGTTGTCTATGGCGAATGCAATGTGACAATTGATCAGAACCATCTCGTGATGGAGATCATGAAACGCGTTGCAAGACGCCACAAAATGGTTTGTCTTCTGCACGAAAAACCTTTTGCCCGCATTAATGGTTCCGGAAAACACAATAACTGGTCTATTAGTACTGATAAAGGGGTTAATCTCTTATCGCCGGGTAAAACTCCCGAAGATAATAAACGTTTTCTTCTTTTTATTGCAGCTGCAATAAAGGCAGTTGATGTTCATGCCGATCTTTTGCGTCTTTCAGCTTCGACGCCGGGTAATGATCATCGCTTGGGTGGTAACGAGGCTCCTCCCGCGATCATTTCAGTTTATCTGGGTCAAACCCTTACATCAATATTTGAGAAGATCGAGGCGGGCGAAAAAGTCGATAAGAAAGTCAAAGAGATCTTTAATTTCGGTGTTACAACTTTACCGGATATTTCAAAAGATGATACCGATCGCAATCGGACATCGCCCTTTGCTTTTACATTGAATAAATTTGAATTTAGAATGACACCGTCGCAAGGTTCTCTGGCAAGGCCTAACATGATCCTTAATACCATTATTGCCGATACGCTAGCTGAATTTGCCGAAATACTTGAAAAAGACAATAATGTCGAAGCCTTACTTAAAGATGTATATTCAAAACATAAACGCATTGTTTTTAATGGCGATGGTTACTCGGAAAAGTGGCACAAAGAAGCCAAAGAACGCGGATTGCCGCACTTTAATAAGAGTGTGGATGTTTATCCCGAGCTATGTTCTGAAAAGAACGTGGCTTTGTTTGATCGTCAAAAAGTATTAAGCAAAAATGAACTGACAGCAAGAATGTTGATCTTCCTTGAAAACTATGTCAAGAAGAATCACATAGAAGCATCTACAATGCTGCATATGGCAGAGCGTCAGATATTGCCAAGCATTCTGGAATATCAAGGGATGATAGCGGAAAGTGCTCATAATTTGCAAATGATTGGCTTAAAGGTCGCTTTGCAAATAGAACTATTAAAAGATATTGCTAAAAAGCTGGAAGTATTTTCGGCCTGTATCGCAAAATTAAAGTCCGATATTAAAAAGCTTGAATCATTAAGCGAAGAAGAAGCTCCCGTATTCACAGGTGATATCTTGGTTGTAGATATGGAAAAACTACGTGAAGCAGGCGATGCTTTGGAAGAGGTTTGCGGACTGGAGTATTGGCCGATGCCAACCTATGCGGATATGCTGTTCAAAATATAAGATATTAACACATTAAAATACAAAGCCTCGCTTGAGTTCAAGTTGAGGCTTTTTTGTTTTCAAAACTAGGTAATGTGATATTTATCACAATATACTTGAATGAGGGATAATTTAGTTATAGATTACGGGGCTAAAAGGAGAAAAAGATGCATTTTAAAAATCATGTGACCCGACTCTCTCAATACAAAGCCGCTTTACAGCGTTTGGATAATAATAATGTAGAAAGAACGCATGCCGAAACTATTTCAACTTATATTGGCATACCGGCGACGCAGATCAGAAAAGATTTTTCTCTTTTTGGTATCCGCGGAAATAAGCGAGGAGGATATAATGTTAAAGATCTGCTTGAAGAACTGAAAAACATTCTTGGTCTGAACAGAGATATCCCGGTTATTTTGCTTGGGTACGGAAATCTCGGTAAGGCTTTAACCCGTTATCAGGGTTTTCATGAAGGGTGCGTTAGGATCGTAGCCGCTTTTGATCCGGGTGTTGGTGTATTGTCAAGCCAACCACCTATACCGGTGTATCCCCCAGCCAGTATTCCTAAATTCTTAAAAAATAATCCCGTAAAACATGCCATTCTTGCTGTTCCGAATGAAGTAGCTCAAGCCATATTTGATGAATTGTATGAGAATGGTGTAAGAGGATTTATCAATTTTTCGACCGTAAGTTTAAATGTTCCGGAAGATGCCTATGTAAATAATGTGGATCTTGAGTTGGAGCTTGAGACAGTTATATACTATACAAAAGAATCAAAGAATAAAGTTTAAAACAACAATAAAAAATATTTCATATCCTTTTGTAGTTAAGACCCGTCTAATGGACGGGTTTTGGCTATAATGAATTTGTGGACTTTCTCAGGTTTGATTCGTGCTCTGATAAAGAATATTTGATACTTATGATAAATAAAAAATTCTTTGCCTATATTGGTTAACTCAAAGTCATACAGTTCAGCTGTCGATTTACACCATTTTTCTTTTATCAGACCAGCAGTGTATAGATCATTTAATGTATGCGAATAGCTCTTCATAAAATCATTGAGATCAACTCGACCTTTTAATCTAAGATCTTTATAGGTATTTTCGCGTTCGTAAAAGAATTCCGGCATTAAACACATTATAGTTTCAACCTTACACCCGCTTTTGTCAGCAAGCGCGTGATCAGGTAGATGAATGCCGTATAAACGATCGATCTTGCAAGCCCAATGATCCCGCTACCCAGCTCATTACCGTAAAAAGAAGAAAAGCCGATAAGTCTGAAAACGTAGATGAACATAACGTGCAGAAGGTAGGCTAAAAGAGGATTTGATGCCACGGGTTTAAAGAATCCATAAATCCCCTGATATCCTTTGATATCCATCAGCCAATAGATCAGCATGAACAATAAAACACATATTGCGGTAGAATACAAAGCCCAGGAGGGCGTTGCGGCGATCTTGTCTATCCCGTATAGGCCGTAGAGAAAATAAGCCGCTACAGTCAATATTAATGCGAATATTCCCATATTGCGCATTAAAGCTTTATTATTTGTTTTTTTGAGATCATATAACCATTTCCCAACGATCAATCCGCTGAAAGTGATCAGGACATGTGTACCGAAATGAGAACCGGGATAAAAGATCGTTTTAATCTGTCCAAGAAAATCCAATTGCCCGGATCTGTCCGCGATATATAATAAAACTGCCCCAAATGGTACCATATACAGTAAAGCAGGTTTATTTTTCAGGAGAAGATATAAAATGGCCGTACACAGATAAGCGAATCCGATCTCGCCCAAAATGCCCCACCAACCGGTGATGATCCAAGTTTCTCCATTTGAGCCGGATCTGCGATAGAGGATTAAAAGTGTTATTAATATCGCAAGTCCCAGCCATTTAAATATCTGATGATATCCCTTTTTGCTTTCTCCGGTCGGCCAGGCGGTCCAGAACAAGATGGCACCCAGGTACATCAGGACGTTCCACCAGGCGGTATTCATGGAATTTACGGCCGGTCCGTTCAGCATCAGTAGTCCCAATACTATCAAACCCGCTGTTCTAATAACAATATGTAGCCATACGGATCTTTCGGGATGCTTTTTCTGGCGTTGCGCCAAGGCAAAGGGAATGGACAATCCTACGATAAATAAGAATGCCGGAAAAACCACATCCACAAAGGTCATGCCGGGCGATCCCTGCGGCGCATGTTTCAACCAGGAGGGAATATTGGAAACACCGGCGACATCATTAACGAAGATCATCAGTAGGATGGTCAGTCCCCGGAATACATCGATCGATACGATGCGATTGGAAGTTAATTGATTAGTATTCATGCTATAAAATGAGAAATTTCATTCAATTTGGCAAGAGAGAAAAAAAACATGTAATGAACTATTGTAAATACTGCTCTATTTTATTACTTGAAAGATTGAACCCTTTTTTGGGTACCCCAGCTTCTCATAGTAAGGATCCACATCCGACATGACATAGATATCATGGTCCGGATATGCTTCAATCAGGATCTCCATCAATTGCCGACCAATTGCTTTACCGCGATGATCTCTTTGAACAAGCAGGTCACAAACGTGAATACAGTAGCCGTTGTCATCAAATGATCGCGAATATCCACAGAGCTTACCATCATCAAATGCAAGGTATGTAATGGAATTTTCCAAGGCTTTTGCATATTTCTCCTGAGATGCCACGGAACTATAACAACTCCAATCTTCGCCCTCGGAAATGATAACTTTCATTAAAGCTTCAAAATCTTTTGTAGGATTATATTTTCTAATGATCATTTAATACTCCATAGCAATCTGTTTTGATAATTAATATGGAAAGAAAAATCAATAATTCCAATTGTCAAGTGTCAATTTTCCATTGCTATAAGCAAACGCCCCGTCCTCTAACAGGGAACAAGGCGTTGCTTTACATTTGAAAAACACTTTTATTCAGAAGCCAGGAGCCAGAAGTCAGAAGACGGAATCTTCAACTTTCAACTTTCAACCTTCAACTATTTTTTACCAGTTCCATTCCGCGTTTGAAGGCATCTTCATTTAATTTATGGAAAGATTTATTCTTTATGATCAACGGTAAGGCTTGCTTGACATAGTCATTTGAAAGATAACCGCGGATTTTAGCATAAGCTCCCAGCATGACCATGTTGGCTGCTTTGGTAGAACCTAGTTTATCGGCTTCAGCTGTTGCGGGAATACCGATCACGGTAACATCATTGCGCTTTGGGGCTTCATCGATCAATCCGCTATCGTAAAGAATAACACCGCCGGGTTGAACATCGTCCACAAATTTCTGCAGAGAAGGTTTGTTCATAGCGACTAATACGGTCGGATTATCGATCATCGGGGAACTGATACGCTTATCGGATATTTTCACGCTGCAGTTAGCTGTTCCACCACGCATTTCTGGTCCGTAACTTGGCAACCAGCTGACTTTATAATTATGCCCCATTGCAATATTGGCAAGAGCATATCCCAGACTTAGCACACCCTGACCACCAAAACCGGCGATCTTGATCTCATCAACCATTTCTTTTACAGCCGATAACTTGACACCTTTGACCTTATCGGATAGACTCCTGATATCAAGAAGTTCATGATATTCTTCAAAATGCGGATCGGGATGTAAGGTAATGATCGGTTCGCGATCTTCAGATTCATCTTTTTTAACTCCGGGCTCAAAGTATTTTGAAAGAACATCGGTTATCCAATTTTTCGTATTGACCGGGGTCATTTTTAAACCGGTAGGACATCCGGAAAGGACTTCAACAAAGGAAAATCCTTTTTTCTCCATTTGGATCTTTAATGCTTTTCGAACAGCTTTACGAGTTCGGGCAATATTCTTGGGATCGGTCATCATGACGCGTTCAACATAAACGGGTGCTTCCAATGTGGCAATGATCTCAGCCATTCGCAAGGGATAACCCTCATTCTGCATGGTACGTCCGCGTGGCGTTGTCGTACTTTTCTGACCGATCAATGTTGTAGGTGCCATTTGTCCACCCGTCATGCCATAAATGGCATTATTGACGAAGAAAACCGTCATCTGTTCACCGCGGTTCGCGGCTTGCAGAATTTCATTGGCACCGATCGCGGCAAGGTCACCGTCACCCTGATAAGAAATAACGATCGATTCGGGGTTTGAACGTTTATACCCGGTGGCAACAGCCGGCGCACGACCGTGAGCCGCTTGAATATTGCCGACATCAAAATAGTAATATGCAAAAACAGAACAGCCGACCGGTGAGATCAGTACTGTTTTGTCCTGAATGCCAAAATCACTGACTGCCTCAGCGATCAATTTATGTAATATCCCATGGCCGCATCCCGGACAATAATGAGTATTGGCCAACTGGGCTCCGCCTTTTTGGGTGAATTCATCATAAAAGCTTGCAGGTTTTTGTAAAATGGTTGTTTTCATGCCTTGCCTCTATATACTTTCTTTGAATTTTTCGACGATCTCTTTTACCGTGGGGACTTTTCCACCCATCCGGGTATATAAATGAACAGGTTTACGACCATTCACCGCGAGTCGTACATCATCGACCATTTGTCCGGCGCTGAGCTCACAAACAAAAAGTGATTTTACATTATTATTTTCGGCGAAGGCTATTAATTGGGGGGTTGGGAAGGGGGAAAGTGTAATAGGCCGCATCAATCCAACTTTGTACCCTTCGGTGCGTAATTGTTCCATAACACCCTGCAATATGCGAGAAACAATGCCGTATCCAACAAGAATATGTTCTGCATCATCACACTGAATAGCTTCATAGCGGATCTCATTCTCAGCGATCCTGGCATACTTTGCCTGGAGTGCGAGATTATGAGCTTCCAACATATCAGGGTCCAATTGGATGGAACAAATTAAATGGTGGGAATCAATGGTTCCACTTACAGCCCAGGGACGATCCGGCATAGTTTGTACAGGTTCCGGGAATTCAACCGGTTCCATCATTTGTCCGATAATACCATCAGCAAGTACCACAGCGGGATTACGATATTTATCGGATAATTCAAATGCAAGCATCGTAAGATCACACATTTCCTGAGCAGAATTTGGAGCAACAACGATCAGACTATAACTACCATGACCACCACCCTTGATGATCTGATTGTAATCGGCTTGTTCCGGAGCAATATTTCCCAAACCGGGACCGCCACGCATGATATCAATGATCACACAAGGTAATTCAGCACCGGCAATATAGGAGATGCCTTCCATTTTTAAGCTCATTCCGGGGCTGGAACTGGCTGTCATACAACGTGCTTTTGAACTGGCGGCACCATAAACCATATTGATCGCGCCGATCTCACTCTCAGCTTGAAGGAATGTTCCTCCCAGCAAGGGAAAATAGTAGGCCGCCGTTTCTGCGATCTCGCTGGCCGGTGTAATGGGATACCCAAAGAAATTTTTACATCCGGCAAGCAGGGCGCCGCGAACGACAGCTTCATTGCCTTTTATAAGAACCTTCGACATATATACCTCAATTTCTATTTATTTACGGGTTTTAAACATTCAACGCAGAATGTTTTTGATTCATCACGGTTGCCGGGAAACACTTTTACGGTCGCGTTGCAATGAGGACAATGATCTTTAGCCAATCCCTCAACATTTCGCACCACCGTAATGGCCCGTGGTTCGGGACAAGTATAAAAGCAGGTCCCACACCCGGTACATCCTTCGCCAATATAATGAGCAGGACGATATCCCATTGAATTCAACCCATCGGAAAAATCCAATACATTTACGGGGCAAGCGTCAATACAAAGACCACAGCCCTTACAATCGTCAACATGTATCAACACACGATTAATGATTGCCATATTTTCTCCTTAAAAAACAGGTCATGCTTAAGCACAGTTCTAACCAATTTGACTATTCAATTCTGAATCCAATGTACGAAAAAGAAGTTTGACAAAAAAGTAAAAATGCCGATAAAACCTAAATATGGTGTGATTTTATAAGCGTAAATGATGCGGGAAAAAGCACGAATAACCGGAAGGTTTAATGCGCAAAGAACAATGATAAATTAATAAATAATACATTCGTTCGAAGAATTGTAAGATGTAAATCGTAAAGCATAAGAAGCAAGAATAAGAGAAAAAGAAAGTTGCGTCATCCTGAACTTGTTTCAGGATCTCTGTGGCATTGTGATCCTGAGTACTAATTAAATCATTTTATTTAATAAATACAATTGGGAATCTTTTTTGTTTTGTTTGGAGCTAATATAATTTCTTAATAATAGCTGTTTCCTCAGCTAAGAAAAAAATGCCAATTGCTAAAGATTATTGAGAAGATAAAAATTATATTATTTCGTAGAATATCACAGAAAATCATGACAACAAAGAGATCCTGAAACAAGTTCAGGATGACGATATTATCTGCTTGTTGTTTAAATAGTTTGGTGCTTGACTCTCACGCCTTACGTCTTACGTCTCACGTTTTACTGAAACAATCTCAGCACATCATTCACAACAGCCAGAATAAGTAAGCCAAAGAGAAGGAACATTCCAATTTGTTGAATAAGCATTTTTGTTTTGATCTTCATTTCACGTCGCATAATACCTTCGGCAATGGCAATAATAATGTGCCCGCCGTCCAGTCCGGGAATGGGTAAAATATTCAACAGAGCAAGATTTACGCTTAAAATACCGATCAAACCGATAAAGGGAAGTATACCGGCTTTTGCCGATTCGCCTGCCAGTTGGCCGATAAAGATAACACCACCGACATTTTTGAAACTCTCTTGACCGGTAACTAATAGTTTTAATGAAACAAAAGTCATATTCAGCCAGTATCCGGTGTTTTTGAACCCTTGTCCTATCGCCCCGAAAAAGCCTGCTTTTTCCATGCTTATGATAGGAGAAACACCAATAACCCCGACCTCTACCACTTTACCGTCTTGTATGCTTTTTTGTAACTGAGGGGTAACCGGAACAGTATATTCCAGACCATCTCTGACATATGTAACTTGAATTTCTTTATCACCGGCTGCGCGGATGTGTACCGCCATTTCATCCCAGGTATTGATCTCGGTATCGTTGATCTGAATAATGCGGTCACCGGATTGTAATCCGGCAAGCCCGGCCGGTGCCTCTTCAATAACGACGTCTAGTATTGGGTCGGGACCA
This sequence comes from Fidelibacterota bacterium, assembly GCA_021734505.1. Taxonomy (GTDB): domain Bacteria; phylum Fidelibacterota; class Fidelibacteria; order Fidelibacterales; family Fidelibacteraceae; genus M50B103. The sequence continues at coordinate 29,747 of JAIPIT010000009.1, forward strand.
GAATGTGCAATACCCTGAATACCGCTCATAATAGAAAAGATCAAAACCGCCAGAAGCAAGTTCATCAGAATACCGGCAATGGATGCAAATATTTTTTGCAAGGTGTTTTTTGATCTATATTCAAAGGGTTGGGGCGGTAAGCCTTCAAACGAGGTGTCCATACTTTCATCGACCATACCGGACATGCGCACATATCCACCAAAGGGGATAGCGCCTATGGCATAGACAGTATCGCCTTTTTTTCGCTTGAAAATTGTCGGAGGAAAACCAAGGGAAAAGGTTTCGACCCGGATACCAACAGATTTTGCAGCAAGAAAATGGCCCAGTTCATGGACAAAGACAAGTACACTTAAAAGAACGATCGTAGCGAGTAAATATATCATTAATTCTCCGTTAAACTTTTTTTAAACCCTAAACTTTACACCTTAAACTTTACACATCTTTTCATCATGGTGTTAAGACTCTATTCCATAGCAGAGTTCCCGAAGAGGTCAATTTTATGATATTCAGATCTGCTGCATTACGATAATAAGAGTCTTCTTGAAGGTTGCTTGTAACAACAAGGAAATCTCCGTCAGGCAATTCCCGAATTCCAACAGGTAATTTATTCTCAAATTCCGTTAACCATACTTCTTCACCATCGGAGCTAAGTTTGCTGACCCAACCGACGGTCTCATCATAAAGATAAGCAGAGCTTTGATTTCTGGTGCCGCATAAGAGTAAAGAGCCGTCACTGGCTTCAATAAAAGCATTGGCTTCTTCTCTTAAAGTATTTCCAAAAGCTTTGGTCCATAATTTATCACCATCGGCCGTAAGCTTGATCAAGTAAACTTGCTCTCCGGAATTCAACCACCAATTAGAATTTGTTGAATCATATACATTTAATGCACCGATGATCATGACAGATCCATCACTGAGTATATCTGCAAAATAAACATCATCATAGCGATCACCGCCAAAGATACCTGTCCAAAGCGTATCCCCTGTTGATGAAACTCGTGATGTTAATATATCACTACTGCTACCTTGCAGCCAAATATCACCTATAGCAATAAAGCCATTATCCGCGGTTGGTGTTCCCGAACTGATCGACGCATTAAAGGATATACCCGGGATACTAAAATTCCAAAGGGTATCGGCATCAGGCTCGATCTTGGCGTAAGTCAGATCATCATAATCGTAATCACCGTAATCCCATCCAAAGACAAAGAGATTTCCATCTTGAGAAGGACAAACACCATTGGTTTTGTTCGCCATATCTATACGCCAAACCAGGTTGCCGGTTGGCGTGTAGACCTGAGTTGAATAATTCCAGGTATAAGATTCGGAATTCAAATTACCGAACAGCATAATATTGCCATCATCTAAAAGAAAATTTTCGCGAATATAGGGTCCGTTCGTCAAGCTAATACCATTGGATGATATTTCATTTCCCGAAGAATCAATTTGAACGAATAATAAAGAATCCAGATAATTGTAATTTACATAATCACGGACTGATTTTGACAGAAGAACACTATAATTTGTCCCCCCAGTCGGGTAAAGTCCAATAACGGAGATCTCTGCTTCAACCTCATCTTCGGCAAGTGGAATAGTACAAGACCAAAAACCAAATACGAGAAATATAAGAGCTAAAAATGTGGAAAGATTTTTCATGTTATCCTTAAGTGTTACGAAATGAAAATAATTAAATAGCTTCCTTTTTACAAGGTTTTCATTATATTACTTTTCAATGAAATAAAGGAAAAAAGTGAAAAAATCCGCCCTCTCCCTTTTTATAATATTACTTATTCTTACACCTTCGCTGTTTGCGGGAACGGTCTCCGGCTATATCTCAAATCTGGAAGATGGTGAACCTATTCACTATGCCAACGTGTTCCTGGAAAACACCACTCAAGGTGCTGTCTCTAACGCGGATGGATATTATCTTATTTTAGATGTCCCCGATGGAGTATATACCCTAACGGCATCTGTGATCGGGTATAAACTTGAAAAGCGGAACATCAGCGTGGGGGCAACTTCAAGAATTAAAGTGCATTTTGACCTTACACCGGAGCAGATACAACTTGAAGAAGTCATTGTTAGCGCGGAACGCGAAAAATTCAAACAAGAGATCAAAATATCTTCCATTACCATGGATCGTGCCCAATTGCGTACGGTGCCGGTATTGGTTGAGGCTGATCTTTTTCGCGCATTACAAATGTTACCGTCTGTCAGTACCGGATCGGATTTTTCTTCCGCACTTTATGTGCGAGGAGGATCACCGGATCAAAACCTTATTTTATTGGATGGTATTACCGTTTATAACCCTTATCACTTTGGCGGGATCTTTTCTACATTTAATACCGATGCCATTAAGGAAGCCGAATTTATGGCCGGTGGTTTCCCCGCAGAATACGGCGGACGTATGAGTTCAGTGCTTGATATCAAGAACCGTGAAGGAAATACCGAAGAATTTCATGGCAGTGGAAATATATCTTTGTTATCAAGTAAGCTTTTGTTCGAGGGACCGATCCCCCGGGGATCGTTCATGATATCCGGGCGAAGAACATATTTCGATGCTATTTGGGAAGGTGCAAAGGGGATCTATAATGCTTTTGCCCCGGAACCCATCTCTTTCAGTTTTCCTTATTATTTTTATGATATGCAGGGAAAAATAAATTTTGATTTTAATGATCAGCACCGCACGACTTTAAGCGGATTCTTCGGCAATGACGTTCTTTGGTTCAAGGAAGAATTCAAGGAAGGGAATCCCGGCGAGAGCGGATACAACCTGGATTATTATGGTGTGGATTGGATCTGGGGGAATAATACCCTTAGCCTTAAACACCGCTGGCTGATCCGGCCGGACCTGATCGCAAAATTTTTCGTGGCACGCTCTAAATTCCAATTTGACGTTGATTTCCTGCTGAAGAACGAATATTTCTATATTGATGATTCGGACAGTTCCAATATTGATACCACCGATATTAAAAATCATACAAGCATCAACATACATGACTATATCACCGATTGGTCTGAAGGCCTTGATATGACTTGGTTGATCAATAAAAAAAACACGCTAAAATTCGGTGTTTTTCATAAGGATATCGATTTTGCCTTGGGAGCTGACTTTAATGAATTGTCGTTATTGGATAGTGTGAACCAATCGCAGGAATGGGGTTTTTATATTCAGGAAAAATATCGGCCATCACCCTTATTTATTTTTGAACCGGGGTTGCGGTTTACCCGTTATGCAAATACGAAAAAATGGTATCCCGATCTAAGAGCTAAAGCAAAAGTCTTAGCGACAGATCAGTTGGCTTTTACACTCGCGGGTGGAACCGTGCACCAGTTTTTACAAACGGCGAATTTTGAAAACGAAATGATCCGTTTTATTGACCTTTGGTTCCCAACGACGTCAGAAATGGAACCCAGCAAAGCAACGCATTTTAATGCAGGGATAGAATATTGGTATAACAATATTCAATTTACTCTTGAAGGATATTATAAAAAATATGATCATCTCTTAACCATGAGTGAAGATATAGGCGGAGCTCAGCTTATGTCCTTTATTGAAGCAGAAGGCTATTCTTACGGTATAGAGCTCCTGATGAAGAAAACATCCGGCAATTTAACCGGTTGGATCGGGTATTCCTATATGAGCACCAAGAAACGTGAAAGCGAGGCAGCCGGGTATTACCCTCCTAAATACGACCGTACACATAATTTGAATGTAGTGGCTCAATATGATATCGATAAACGCTGGTATTTTTCATCTTCTTTGGTTTGGAGCACGGGAAATCCATACTCACAGATCTACGGGAATTTTCATTATACCGATCCGGACCAGATCAGTTCCTGGCTAAATCGCATGGAGATCTATGGTGAACGCAACGGAGAACGTTATCCCCCGTATTTTAGACTGGATGTAGGTATTAACCGTCGCGGTAAATTATTCAAACAAAAGGCCACTTATTATTTTCATGTGATCAATGTGACGAATCATCCGAACGTATTTCTTTATCTCTACGAGAATTATGATGCGCAATTTGATCCCGAGACCAATACATCAATTATTTATCGTCAGCCGATCACCATGTTCCCGATCTTACCAACCTTTGGCGTGGAGTTCTCATTCTAATGAAAAAGTACAAACAGTATATATTAGCGCTTTTATTTATTCTCAGCATGGTAGCATGCTCGGATCTGGAAGAAGTGATCATTTACCATGAACCTGTTCTCAACATTTATGCTAATGTTTCCGTCGCTGATCCTGCCATGAATTTTGTGCATGTCTACCGCACAACAGGATTCGGCGAGCAGGATTATTATGAGACCGACAGTATTATCTATCATCAATTCTACAATGAATCTTCCGGTGATACCATTACTTACCAAACGCTGTATATTGATACCTCTTATGCGGTGAATGATGCCAAGGTTTATTTTTTACATGGTGCCGATACCATCCGTTTCTATGAGTGCACACAAGGGATATACGAACTTGTAGATACCTCAGTTGATATTATCGTTGGCGACATGTATGATCTTCGGGTAGAAACGGAAGATTTTGGTGTTGCAACATCAAGCGAGGAAGCATTACCGCCCATTACGTGGAACAATTCTAAACAAGATACGGTTTGGATATCCATTTCCGATCCTACCGACACCTTATTCTGGAGCAATACCGGCGGGGCATATAATGTTGATTTTTATGTGAGATATGACTATGGCTGGGGATCATACACATATTCATTCGAGAATGTTGACGTTCGCGATCCATTTTGGGCTTACGACACCAGTGAGTACGACATGCTTTTTAATCAAGATCCCTTCAAACAATATCTCAATTCTGACTGGAATCCCGATACATTGGAGCTGGAAGTAATCGTTAAAGCATATTCCAGTTCATATCTTGATTATAAAAGCTTAGAACAAATGGCCCTCACCACAGGTTTTATTCGTTATCCAACACTTAATGATTTCCGTGTGAATATCGATAATTCTTTGGGAGCATTTACGTCAATGTCGGTTTCAGATGAACGGGTTGTGATGTTTGTGAAATAGTGATCGGTAATCTGTAACCAGTGATCTGTAAAAAATATTTCAAGGGTTAGACATTTGTCTATCAAAGATGGCTGTCGACCCCTTTTCTTATAGGTACTGTTAATATAAAGAAGAGAAAAAGCATAGTCTTGTCTTCACCACTCGGGATAGGTACTTTCCAATCCCAGATCCCAGATCCCAGGTCACAGGTCACAGGTCACAGGTTACAGATCACAGGTTACAGATCATTTCACCAACATCAATTTCTGTGATGAAACAATATGTCCATTCACTTGCATAACCGCAATATAAATACCGCTGGGCGCTGTGTTGCTGTTCCAGCTGATACGGTAGTCTCCGGCTGTATGGTAAGCGTTTATTAAGGTGCTTACCCGTCTGCCGTTAATTGAATATAGTTCAATATTTACATCGGAATTTTCAGGAATGGCATAGTGCAGAGTTGTTGAAGAATTGAAAGGATTTGGATAGTTCGGGTAAAGTTGGAAACGTTGCGGCAATATCTCAATACCGGGCTCGATCGGATCTTCTACAGCAAGTGCTTCAACGGCATCCAGATAAACAATACGGTCTGCGAGTTGTTGCGGAGCGTAGAACATAAGAGCATCAAGCGTAATATAATCAGTATTGATGGCACCATCGCCATTATAGTAATTTGTCCATAATTCCGCGGAATCAAGCCGTACACTATAGGTATGCCAGTTGTTATCTCCAAGAACCGCAAGTCGTAATGAGCTTTCAAGTTCACTGATTCCATCATCGATCAAAACCGCCACTTCCATCCCGCTTTGGTTCGTACGCAAAGCAAAATGGAGCTCTCTCGTACGAGGAAATTGAACATTGTAGCCAGGCGTTCCCTGACCGGAGAGCAGACGTATTTTCCAGTCTTCCGAACTGCTGGTATCATCTTTAAGTACTATTTTGAGAGAGTGTTCATCAATATAAGAGGTTTCGCTACTTGTATCAGACCAGGATTCACTGGAGATCCCCTTACATGATCCGCTGTAATCAGGTTGACGATAAAAATGACCCAGCCCATCTTCAAAATTATCCAGCATCAATGAATCTTCAAACTCCAGGAAATTCTCCCGTAAGACCTCCCATAGCTCATTGTGCTCTTCGTCATAACCCAAAGCCCACATCCCGGTGCCCATAAGACCATAAGTAAAAACAAGCTTCTCTTTTGCATCCAATGCCTGGGCATCGTTACACCATGCCTGGTACCAGTCATCTCCGCTTTGATAATAGGTCCATGCATCTTCATATTTTGTGGACCACTGACGGCCGTAATTTGCATAATAATCTTTTGCTGTGGCATAAACAACAGACGAACCGGTGGCCAATGTTGTTGCATTCACTGTCGAGCGCTGGCTATATGAAACCTTCCATTTATTTCCATAATAAGGCAACCCAAGAATGATCTTGGATTTATCGCATGACCCGTATCCGTTATCACTGTTGTTCAAAGTTTGCTCAAGATTTATGCTGGCGCCCGTAATGGGTGCGCTTGGACCGGTCACCGATGATCCGTTATACCAATAAGCATAACCCATAATAAAAACATAATCACAGGCGTTGACCAAGCCCGGGAGATCCCAACCGCTCCAGTTTACGGCAGGTCCGGCAAAGGATATTTCCTGCTCTGATCCGACATTGGTCTTAATATAATTCGTTAATCCTTGCATAAAAGAATTCATCGGAGCACCGCGATCCGCTATTTGCGGTCCTTCAAAATCAATATTGACACCGTCAAGATTATAGGTGGTCAGTATGTTTGCAACATTTTGATAGAAATTATTGGAAGCGGTAGAACTATTGATGATAGCATGAATATCATCATCATTGAACTCGACAATACACATGATGAGTTTTGTTCCATTAGCATGAGCGGTATTCATCATGTTCAACCAATTATCCGGCCAGCCGGAAGGGTAACCGGTGATGTTTCCGGCTGTTGAGACCGTAAAATCAAAAAGTGCAATGTGCGACAAAACCGAATAATCGAAATATTGAGGAGCACTGGTATATTTCCAATCAGGCAGATATCCAAAAACAGCATGGGTCAACTGCGGACCGTTCGGGTCGCGTTGCTGAAGAGGATCCACACTTACAACCGAGTTTTTATAAAAAACATGCTGTTCCGGATCGTTCAAATGAGCTTCCCATTCGATCTGGTGAATACTTTTATGTTCTTCAAATGATTGTGAAAAAAGAAAAGCAAATGTGAAAATTATGATTGAAGCTATTAGCTGTTTTTTCACACTTCGATCTCCAGGAAAATATCCATAGTATATTGGGTATCAAGTTGCTTCCGGGCCTGTATATTTTCCATCTGTTTTTTCATAATATCAGATATCTCTTCTTTTTGCGCAGAACGAAGTTCTTCCGTAAGCTCATTGTAAGCATCTTTAAGCATTTGCATTTCAACTTGTTTCAGACTTTCAACAAAGACTTGTTCCTGATTCTGAAAATTTTGTTCTTCCATTATAAGTTTAATGGCAAAACTCCGAACGCGCTCATCAGATATTTTGTCAGGTATATGACCGGCAGAAATCGAAATGTTTTTATCTAAAACTTTTAATAGTTCTTCTAATACTTGTTTCAGGAAGGGATGTTTAAATAAAACGGGCGATAAATACCGAACACCGGCTTTTCGGACCACGTTATCACCATTTACCAGTAACTGAAGCAGAAAATATTCGGCCGCTTCACCCTGGTTTTTAAAATGTTTTGGCTTTTCTCCCATGAAAATATTTTTTTCTTCACGAGCATAGGGTCTGTTCTGCTTGTTTAATTGACCAAGTAGAGTTTGCTCGTCAACAAGAAATAATTTCGCGATCTCTCTCGCAAACATTTCACGATATACAGGATCCGTGAAACTGCTGATCTCTTCAAGCAGTTGGGTGATCGTCTCGGATTTAATTTTAGCCGACATGGTTGCCGGTTGATAATATTGTCGTAAAAACTCTAAAAAGGGTAGGGCGGAAGCCTCTTTTTTAAAGAACCCTTCTGCTCCTTCTTTTTGCAAATAACTATCCGGGTCTTCGCCATCTGGTAGGACGAGAACACGACATTCCATCTTTTGTGAAGAAACAGAGAAACCTGTTTTTACAGCTGCTTTTTGACCTGCGTTATCACTATCGTAACACAAGATGGCTTCATCGGCAAAACGCCGCAATAGTCGCGCATGTTCGTCTGTAAAGGCCGTTCCGGACCCGGCAACGACATTGATGTATCCGTGCTGATAGAGTTGTAAAAAATCCATATAGCCTTCTACCACGATGGCTTTTTTCTCTTTACGTATATTGTCTCGGGTAAGGTGCAGTCCGTAGAGGATCTTGCGTTTATTATAGATAGGTGTTTCGGGGGAATTTAGATATTTAGCATCTTTCTTGTCATCGGTCATCAAGCGCCCGCCGAAGCCAACGGCATTACCGCGATCATCAAAAACGGGAAACATGACCCGCCCCCGAAAACGATCGAATAGACGTCCGTCTTTTTCGGATTTCACGGCAAGTCCGCTTTTCATGATAAGATCCGGGGAGTAATTGGGAGAAAGCTTTGATACTAAAAAATCCCAGGATTCGGAAGCATACCCTAATTTGAAATTGCGAATGGTTTCCTCTGTTAAACCACGGGAAAGTAAATAATCCAAAGCAATTTTTCCGGATGGCTTAAAAAGCTCTTGATAGTATATATCAATAGCCTGAACATGCATCTCGCGTAATTTTCCGGTGTCGCTTTGTTCTTGAGGGGATGTTTCTTCAAATTCAAGGGGAATATTTGCATGTTCAGCTAATTGCTTTACGGCCTCAATAAAACTTAACTTTTCGTATTCCATCACAAAATTCAAAACATTACCACCCACGCCGCAACCGAAACAATGATAGATCTGCTTTGAAGGACTTACTGAAAATGACGCGGTTTTTTCATCATGAAAAGGACAACGAGCCCAGTAGTTTGTGCCTTTTTTCTTAAGGGGAAGGTAAGATCCTACGATATCCACGA
>JAIPIT010000010.1 GCA_021734505.1 Fidelibacterota bacterium
TTTTATAAAAAAACGGAACGGTTTTACCGTTCCGTTTTCATATTTACCATTATTTATATCAGGAATCTGCCGCTTCAGTGAACATGATCCTGAACTCACCGTCAATACAAAGATGTCCCATTACTTCGAAGATATAGGGCTGGTTCCTATCGGCACCTAATATCATAACGTTTCCCTTATTCGGATCATATGTATCATCAAAAAAGCGCTCACCCCGAATAATTCCACTGACATCAATTTCCGCGGCCGGCTGAAGAACAGTATCCAGAACAGTACTCCCGTCACCATTTACATATACATAAGGATTGATCACCCTCATGCGAAGAGGGACATTTCCGTTATTTTGAACCTGCATTGAAGACATATCTGAAGAATATAAATAAGCCTCTAATACCGTACCGGTAAGTGCTGCATCATAGAGTGCCGGTGTAATATATACTGCATCGCAAATATTTTGATCTGAAGTTATTATATCGATCAAGGCACCTGCTTTGACACCCATAACAGTGTATTCATCGGCAATGTCAAAACTATCCACGATCACGGTATCGGTCACAACAAGGCTATCCCCATAGTAAATTGAGTCACTTTGGCTATGTGATAAATCGTAATTATAACATAAGGTCATAACATCATTAAATGTGCCCGTTTCAATATCAAGAAGCGCACCGACTCCGGAAAGCGGTATGACGTGTTCTTTTGTAAAACTGACAATGGGAAGCGCGATCAAGTCGCCGCCTTCACCTTGTGTGGGAATCAGTGGAATATGAGTAGGATGGATATTCAAATCGTTTGAAACAAAGGTTATGTCGTATACATCCGTATTTCCTACGTTCATCAGTACATATTGCAGCGTTCTGGTCGCGGCCATATTGCCGAAATCAATATCTGCCGATGCGGCTTTTGCCATGATGGGTCCAAGTTCTGAAAGCGGTAAATATTGATTTCCGTCCTCCCTCACAAGCGCTTTTGCAAGATCTCCGGTCGTTAAAGGAACCAATCTGAGCTCTGCATGAATCGGATCATTTCGTGTTGGATCACAAGACGTAAAGAATGTGATCGATAGCAGAATAAGAAACAGAACAAATGTTAATTTCTTCATAGTATCACCTTTGAGTTTTACATATTTTTAATTAATTAACTATCAGTGTTTAATTTTACTATTAAAATTATTTAATTTCAAGATAAATCAAAATGGTCAATTTGGATTAATATCTTTTCTCTTTTAAACTTCTATCTACTGACTTCTTGCTTCTAACTTCTATCTTCAGTATTTTATCGTATGAGATCAACCACTTTATCAATATTCTTACTGTTCGTATGTGCCTTCCTTTGTATTCAGTGTGCTTCAGAAGGTGCACCGGCTGGCGGACCGCCCGATAAGACACCGCCTTCCCTGATAAGCGCTTCACTGCAAAGCGGCGCAATCATGGTTCCGCCTTATCAAAAGCTGGAATTTATTTTTTCGGAGAACCTGAATCCCGAAATCGTAAAAAAAAGCGTTAGTATTTTTCCGATCATTGATGATCTTGCTAAGATCACTACAAGGGGAAAATATATAACAATTTCTCCTGTCACTTTTTGGGATAGCTCTGTTGTCTATACGATCATTCTCGATAAGATCATTTCGGATTATAAGGGTAATTCGCTTGAACGGCCCCTGCAATTCAGCTTTACAAGTGGGAACTTCATGCCCGAGAACAAGATTTCGGGAAAAGTCAGCGGGTTAAAGAGCGGCAGTACCGCTGTGATCTGTATCAGTCGCAAAACAAGCAATCCGGATTCTGTCATCTTTGCTCCGGAATATTATACTCAAAGCGGTCCGGAAGGTGAATTTGTTTTTGATTACTTGCCATCCGATATGTTTTATATCGCAGGCTACGTTGATATTGATAAGAGCAACAATTATAAAGCAAAATTCGATGGCGCTTGCGTGCCGTCTAAACCAGCTGTTTTAGCGGATACAAATAATGTCCGTTTGGTCGTGGAAGCACTTTATGACAATTTCCTTCCAGGTCGTCTTTTACGCGCAGAAAGTCTTCAACCCACGGTAAGCAAGTTGACTTTTCAGAAGAATATTGCAAAGTGGAATAATATTAACCATTTTCGTGTCAATTCAATGGGTGTTGATACCGTTCTTTTTGATAAAAGTACTTGTACTTTATATCATCATAATATTAATAACGATTCTTTGTTTCTTGAATTAAATGATCTCTTTGATCATCTTGATGTTGCCATAAATGATACAAGTTTAAATATCCCGGTTAGCCCCTGGTCCGATAGTTTATTTCATTTTGAATCCATCGGCGACTATTTATTTGTTTCACCATCGCCGGCAGCTGAATACCTGAAAGGAATTTTTCAATCCAAACCCGATACATCTGAGCTTATTTTATACAAGACTATCCCGGGATTTTATAAGCTGCCCTACGCGAAGACCAGAAGACAGGGAACGTGGCTTATACAAATTCCACATTCAAATGAAGTTAAGTGGGTAGATACGGATTCACTCTATTCTGTGCCAATGGAATTAAAACCCGAACCTGATTGCGGTGCCGTTATCGGAAGTTTCAAAATTAAAGCTCCCGGGAATTTGCGCTTGCAGCTTTATAACGGTAATTATAGCTATGATATACCCGTTGAGGGAATGAATATTAATTTTAATAAAGTGCTTCCGGGAACTTATACCCTGTCGTACTATATAGATAAGAACGCAAATGGACGCCGGGATGTGGGACGACCTTTCCCATATAAGCAACCGGAGATCCTTTATGGGCTTGATAAGGGTATTGATGTCCGGGCCCGATGGGATACGGACCTTTCGGAGCCATATGAGATTGTGATTGAAAACGAATAATTATCAAACTATATTAGACGGCAATAAACTAAAGAGGAAATTATGGAACACTATTACAGTGTCATCTTAGCTGGTGGAGTTGGCAAGCGTTTTTGGCCATTAAGTAAAAAGAAACATCCTAAACAACTTTTAGATATCATTGGAAAAGAAAGCATGGTCAACCTGACCATCAACCGCCTGAAAGTTCTCAGTGATCTTGATCATATATTTATCATGACCAATAAAGAACAGGCGGAAATGATAAAGGCTCAAAATAAAGACTTGACGGAAAATAATTTCATTATTGAACCTTCCGGAAAAAACACAGCCCCTGCAATTGGTTTGGCAGCTATGCATTTATTAAAAAAAGATCCGCTTGCCGTGATGGGCTTATTCCCCGCGGATCACCTGATAACAGATCTTGATAATTTTTCAACTACTGTAAAAGACGCCATTAAAGCAGCAAGTGCAACAAAGTCTTTATATACATTTGGTATTAAACCCACATATCCGGCAACGGGTTACGGTTACATACAGGTTGATAAAGATGTGGAGTATTCCGGCGCTCTAGGTCCGGGCAATACCCAAATTTTTAATTCAAAAACATTTGCCGAAAAGCCGGACACGAACACAGCTAAACTTTTCCTAAAATCAGGCGAGTTCTTTTGGAACAGCGGTATGTTTATCTGGCAGGCACAGGTGATCATTGATAAGATCAATCGTTTTTTACCCGGAACCGGAGCAGTTCTGCAAGAGATCGCTAAAAGTATCGGAAGCCCCGAATATGATAAAAACATAAGCAGTAAATGGAAGACAATTCAGCCTATCTCTATTGATTACGGCGTGCTTGAGCAATCAAGTCGTATCAGCGTGATCAAGGCTGATTTTGACTGGAGTGATGTTGGAAGCTGGGATACTATCTATAATATTGAGGATAAGGATAAAAATAAGAATGTTATCCGCTCGGGTGGTTTAATGTTGCGGTCCAGTGGAAACTATGTTTATAGCAAAAACCTGAAAGTTTTCGGACTGGGTATTAAGAATCTTGTCATTGTCGAGAACGAAGGTGCTTTGCTTATTCTTCCGCGATCTGAATCGGAAAATATTAAAGAGATCGTTGATGCTTTACCTGTCATTGGTGAGGAGGAGCTTCTCTAAAATGATGAAGCCAAAAAAACTTTTGGAATTACTTGCTGCCTATTTACGCGAGCAAGAACTTGATGTCGTTTATGGCATTGGGGCTTTTTCGGGCGGTCATTGCGTGATCAATGAAAATCGTGTTGTTGTCGTCAATAAGCGTATGCCTGTCGAAGAGCAACTTCGTATTTTTGTTTCTGTTATATTAGAACTTGAATTGGACTATTCGGGTCTTAAGAAAGAAGCTCAGGATTATATCTTGAGGTATGTCAGGCCTTAAAGTTAGCTCGATATTTGATCAATCGATCGGGATAATTACTAAAAAAACCATCGGCGCCATCGGCGATCAATAATCGTGCTATTTCTGGATCATCTACTGTCCATACATAGACCTTTAACCCATGATCATGGGCAAGACGGATCCATTTTTCCTTTATATGTTCCACATTTAAATGAACCGCGATCGGATTGAAGAGCCGAATGCGTTTTTTTAATTTCTTCGGTCTTCTGTTGTATAGAAGGCCAATTGGAATTTCCGGGCATATTTCATGAAACCGGCGCAGTTCGCGGTGGAAAAATGAGGAAATAAAAAAATTCTCTGATTTCCAATGACCGGTGCGAATACTGTTTCTGATCACCATTGCGGTTGCCAAAGCAGAGCGTTTACTTTTTAATTCAATATTCATATCTATCTTAGCATCCAGAACATCCAGCGTCTCTTTTAAGGTGGGAATATGTTCGCCTTTGCCTGCATCAAGTTTGCGAATATCTGCCAATTTTCTTTTTTTTATCTTTCCGCGTACCCCGGTAATTCGCTTAGTTCGTTTGTCATGAAATACAAGGACTTCACCCGTTCTGCAAATTTGGACATCAAGTTCAATGGCGTCCGCCCGCATATTCAGGGCGGAACGAAAGGCGGCTAGGGTGTTTTCAGGTTCTTGACCGGATGCGCCACGATGAGCTATAATGGGAATTTTATGCATAGCCGTTCGGGTTTTTTTTCTGCCAGTTCCAGGCGTCTCGTACCATATCGTTCAAAGTTAGTTTTGCCGTCCAATTAAGATGTTTTTGGGCTTTCGATGGATCGGCATATGAACTTGCAACATCTCCCGCTCGACGGTCTGTGATCTTATATGGAATGACAATTCCATTGACTTTCTCGAATGCTTTTACAACTTCAAGCACACTATTGCCTTTACCGGTTCCAAGATTGTAGACTGCGGGACCCTCTTTTACCCTGGGACCTTCTAAAGCTTTCACGTGACCTTCGGCAATATCCATAACATGAATATAATCCCGTACTCCGGTACCATCTATCGTGGGATAATCATCACCGAGTACTTGTAATTGCTTTAAACGCCCTACGGCAACCTGTGAAATATAGGGCATAAGGTTGTTGGGGGTGCCCTTGGGGTCTTCACCGATCAATCCACTTTTATGTGCACCAACCGGATTAAAATATCTGAGTAGAGTAATTGACCATTCTTTATCGGCCACTTTCAGATCACTTAATATCTCTTCAATGAATAACTTGGTGCGGCCGTAGGGATTGGTCGCGGATGTGGGTGCGTCTTCCGAGAAAGGGACATCATCGCTCAGTCCGTAAACTGTGGCGGATGAACTAAAGACCATATTTTTAACCCCGGCGTCTGCCATAACATCGCAAAGCACTAGAGTGCCATATACATTATTGTAATAATATTCCAGTGGCTTTTCAACCGATTCACCTACGGCTTTCAGTCCCGCAAAATGAATAACGGCATCAATATCGTGTGCTTCAAAAATCTTTTTTATAGACTGCCGGTCACAAATATTTGCTTCATACACAGTAAGTGATTTACCCGTAAGTTTCTTAACTCTTTCCAATGATTCGGGATTGCTGTTGCAAAAATTATCAACCGCAATCACTTCATATCCCGCTTCGAGTAATCGAAGACAGGTATGAGAACCAATATATCCCGCGCCACCGGTAACAAGAATACGCTGCATATAATTACCCTTTTTACATGCTGAAAAATATCAGTTTCATAGCATAAATACAAGCGATTTGCCATTTGATTTTGAATAATTAAAAATGTGTTTATCTACCATAGTGGCTAATGTGTGAGATACATCACACTTCAAAATGCCTTGTTTTACTTCCCGGGAAATTGAATTATTTTTACACCTATGAAAACAATTTCACAATGTTATTCAGCGGCGTTGCATGGCATCAACGCTTACGAGGTAACGATAGAAACGCGTTTAGATCGCAGTACGCCAAAGTATTTTATCGTTGGATTGGCAGAAAAAGCGGTTAAAGAGAGTTTCTCCCGAATGCTGTCCGCCATCAAATCCTGCGGTTATCGTATGCCGGGATGCAAGATAACCCAAAATCTTGCACCTGCGGATATACCCAAAGAAGGAACCGGTTTTGATCTTTCTTTAGCTCTCGGCGTGCTTGCAGGAAGCGAGTTGGTAGATGCCGAGCGTTTACAGGATTTTATCTGTATCGGTGAATTGGCTCTGGACGGAAGTTTGCGGCCATCAAAGGGTATTCTTCCTATTGCCATTGGAATGAAGAAATTTCGCCAACAACATCTTATTGTACCCGAAGCCAATGCCCGGGAAGCAGCCATGCCGGGATATTGTACGGTTTGGGGCGCAAAAACTTTAAGGGATGCTATGGAGATCATTAACGGGTGCAGTAACATCAAACCTGAAGTCGTTGATATTAAAAGTTTTTTCGGGGCAAATGAAAATCACCGGGTTGATTTCTCAGAGGTAAAGGGTCAGGCACATGTCAAGCGCGCACTTGAGGTCGCTGCAGCCGGTGGACATAATATCGTTCTCATAGGACCGCCCGGTTCGGGGAAATCCATGCTGGCCAAGCGCTTCCCTACCATTCTTCCCGATCTGACCCTGGAAGAAGCTATGGAAACCACGGCGGTGTATTCCGTCTATGAGGATATTTCAGAGACCAGTTTAATAACACGACGACCTTTCCGTTCTCCGCATCATACGGTAAGCGATTCTGCGCTTGTAGGAGGCGGACGTATTCCCCGACCCGGTGAAGTAAGCCTTGCGCATAATGGTGTCCTTTTTCTTGATGAATTTCCCGAGTTTAAAAAGAACGTTCTTGAAGTTTTGCGTCAACCGCTGGAAGATGGGCAGGTGACTATCAGTCGGGCTCTTACTTCACTTACATATCCGGCAGCATTTATGCTGATCGCTGCGATGAATCCTTGTCCTTGCGGCTATGCAAGTGACCCGAACCACGATTGCTCTTGCAGTATCGGACAAATTCATAATTATCTCTCCCGAATATCGGGGCCTCTGCTGGATCGTATTGACTTGCATGTGGATGTACCGCCGGTAAGCTATGAAGAGATCAGTGACAGAGAAGACAGTGAAAGTTCAAAAAGTATTCGTGAACGGGTCTCTAAAGCGCGAAATATCCAGACAAGTCGTTTTCAACATTTTAAGCGCGTTCATTGTAATGCTCAAATGGCAGCACGGGATATTAAACGCTTTTGTGATATAAATGATGAATGTAGAGATCTTCTGAAAGTTGCGATCTTGCGTCTGGGTTTAAGTGCCCGGGCTTATACGCGTATCCTCAAGGTCGCTCGTACCATAGCCGATCTTGATGCCTCAGAAAACATTAACCCAACTCATATCAGCGAAGCCATCCATTACCGGAATTTGGACCGGGATCAGGGACTGTATTAAGAAGGATCGATGAGTGGCGAGGAGTATGTGGTAAAGGGTATTAAAAAGGATCAAAAAAAAGATGCACTAAACAAATAGTGCATCTCTGATATGTTATCTGATATTGATCTGGAATTTTATTTTAATAAATGCTTAAGCCCAGAGTAAAACTCATGGTCGATAACACATTTGAAGTATAAGCTTCTCTCGGTTCGCTCCATGTGCGTTCGGTATATTCAGATTCACCCTTGGCGGTTCCACCGAGGAAACGCAGATTTGCAAAAACATCTACGCCATTGCGCAAAGGATAACCGGCGCGCAGGGAGGCATCCAGAATAGATCCTTCAAAAGAAAAGCTGGCTCCGTTAATGATCGCGGATGATGCATAAAGACCTGTTGCATCCAAGGTCAGGTACAAACCGCTATTGAAATTATAACGTCCATAAACCTGGAAAGCGGGTACCGGTCCAACATTCTGGCTTACGGTCATCTGCTCACCGCTGACTTCCTTAAAAACAATGGAAGCATTTCTTGCCTGAAGAGCAATACCGCCCGCGAGCTGAAGTTTTTCGTTATTTACGAAAAAGTAAGAATAAGTAAACCTGTAGAAAGGGAAACCATATTTGATCTCCATCGGAGTGCCTTCGGTGAAAATTACACTGTCTATCATTACATCATCTCTGAATGTTACATTGGTAACAGCCGTCAACGGCTGATACAACAAACCGATCTTATGCTTGTTTTTAATGACCATTCCTGTAACATAGCGTTCAAAAGGGAACAAAATATCCTGACCGCCTTCATTGACAAAATCAAAATTATAAGCACCCTCATCTGTCCGACCAGATTGATAGGTGTGATTAAGGACCCCAAAGAGTCCGGTTTCAACTTCAAAATATATCTTTACGGGACTGTCTTCTTTGTTGATCAAAGATATATTGTCCGCGGCCATTGGAAATATGGCTATTGCCGCTACTATGAATACTGCGATGACTTTTTTCATTATTATCTCCTTCTGGGTTTTAAGTTTAAAAACATCACTTTTAAGCACAAAGATATTGCATAGTATCTGAAAATGCAAGAACATTTGCACATTCTGCCAAATAACATAATATCAATACGTTTTCCCGGATCATCTAAAATTCTTGTGTTTGAATAAAGTGAAATGTAAATTGAAACAATAATAATATTTATATCGGTTTCAACCTGAGGAGGTGTCAAATGAAGTGTACAGTATTCGTGTCGGTTCTTTTGCTGATATTTTCTTGTAGCAGACAAAACATACCGGAAAAAGACATTACATTGTATGATGTTAAGGGAAAAGTCAACCATCTGACGATCTGGCATTATTATGCAATGGAAGAGGATGGTAATATCCTTAAGGGAGTGCGAAATTACTCGGGTGAAAATGACCAAACTATAACCTTCAACAAGAAGGGCTATGTTACCCAGGTATATTTCTATGGCTCAACAGATAGTCTGGATAATAAATTGGTTCGTATTCTTGATCGTAACAATCGCTGCCTTAGTGAAGTTGGGTATAATTTTGAAGGGGAAAAAACATATGAGAATATCTGGACCTATGATGAAAATGGAAATCATATAGAGCAAGCTGAATATTTGGAAGATAGTACGCTTTTTACGTCTCATTACTTCCATTATAATGATAAGAATCAACTCTATGCCCAAATGGTGTACAGAAGCCCCGATAATGGTTTATATGATTCTCTTCATTGGGTTCTTAATGAAAAAGGGCAACAGATCGAAGAACGGAATTATGGTTATTATGGAATGAACAATATGGCCCGGGTTGAGTACGACGGTGACAGCAAGAGATACAGTAAGATCTATATTTATGATAACATCGAAGAACTCAGTTATATCCTGGAATTTAAATATAATGATCACGATCTTCTGTCTGAGGGGTTTCAGTATAACGCCGACACTCTTTTACAGGCAAGCATATTCTTTGAATATGAATATGATAAGCGCGGGAACTGGATCCGGAAAGTTGAATACAGCGATAGCACCGCGATCGGACTGGAAGAACGAAAGATCGTTTATTATTGATAAGGTTTAGGATCATGAAGAAATATATTTCTTTACTTATCTTGAGCCTTTTGATCGCTGCAAGTGTTTATGCCTATGACTCAACATTGGTATTCAGTCAATACTTTGGAAACAACGAAAGCAAAACCCAAAGCATGTTGGGTGAATATTATATTGACTATCTTAGTTCCGGTGGAAATTATATACATGTATCATTTATCCCGATTCATGATGACTTAAACCTTAGCCGCCATCCTGAGGGTATCAGACTCTACTTCAACGAAGACTGGAAGATCAATTTATATAAAACCTATCTATTTAATGAGATGGAATGCGAATCGGGTCTGACCCATAAGATCATTGAAAATGAACTCGCCTATTTGAAAGAAAATGGTTGGCATGTGTCTAAGGAAATCAAAAATAAAGAATATGATCGCACGGAATACATCTTAAAACGAGGCGATTGGGATAAAATTGAGATCAGGTTTATCAATTCCTGGAATTTTTCGGTTGAGCAAAATATTAAAACAAGCTGGGAACTGCTTTTTGAATAAAGAGCTAAGATCCCGCATATCATTCTACAGGAGAAAAATATGAACAGCAAATTATTGAAGATTATTAACCCCTTACTTGGCGTCACGTTTCTAACCGTGATCGTTGTCCTAGGGATCATGAAATTGGGAAAAGTCACCCATGATCTTATTGAAGTGCACGAGATCGCCGGTATTGTTTTTTTATCTCTATTGGTCATCCACATTATATTGAATCGCAAATGGTTTAAGTCCCTTTTCAAGAAAAGAAAATAAACAGTGGAATATGGGTAATCAGAGACCCATTTCAATTATATTGTTATCAACAGTCCGGGAGGTGGACGATGAAGAAAATTGCATTTTTTGATACCAAACCCTACGATAAACGATCTTTTGAAGAGGTCAATGAGAATTTCGGTTTTGAGATCTCATACTTTAAAACACATCTTAATAAAGATACCGTAGAATTAACTGATGGTTTTGATGCCATTTGCGCCTTTGTTAACGACAAACTTGATAAAGTCGTTCTCGATCATCTTCAGGAACACGGCATTGAATTAGTAGCCCTTCGCTGTGCCGGTTATAATAATGTCGATCTCAGACATGCTTATGAACGTGTGCACGTTTTGAGAGTACCAAGTTACTCACCCTACTCCGTTGCAGAACATGCGATGGCTCTGATCTCCGCTCTTAACCGTAAGACCCATCGGGCATATTATCGAACCCGGGATGGAAATTTTTCTATTGAAGGATTAATGGGATTTGATCTTCACGGTAAAACCGCAGGTGTTATCGGGACGGGCAAGATCGGGCAGTGCCTTATTTCCATACTTAAGGGTTACGGTATGCGAGTACTTGCATTCGACCTGTATCCCAACCTCGAGTATGCAAAAAATGTCGGGATAGAGTATACTGATCTTGAAACCCTTTACAAGGAATCCGATGTGATCTCATTGCATTGCCCCCTTACACCGGAAACACACTATATGATCAACAAAGAAACAATCGGAATGATGAAACCCGGGGTTCTTTTGATAAATACGGGACGTGGTCAATTGATCAACACTCTGGCTTTGATAAAAGGATTAAAAAGCGGGATAATCGGAGGAGCGGGATTGGATGTTTACGAAGAAGAAGCTAAATACTTTTTCGAAGACTTTTCCAACTCTGCGATCGGAGATGATGTTCTGGCACGCTTAATGACTTTCCCAAATGTTTTGATCACCTCGCATCAAGCATTTTTTACTCGTGAAGCCTTACAAAGCATAGCGGAAACAACCTTGCAAAATGTCCGCGATTTTTTTGATGACAATGCTCTTAAAAATGAGATCTGTTATCAGTGTGGCGGTACTTGTGTGAAACCCGGAAAAAAGAGATGTTTTTAAAGGGTAGAGATACGCCCTGGCATATTTCTGCAATGCTTATATAACCCTGAGCCATGCTTTGGCGTGGCTCTTCTTTATTTGTATATTTCTTCTTTGTCAATTGTCATTTAATTTAGTATTTTCCGCTAAATAATATATTGTAGGAGTTTAAAGATGAAAAAACATTTTGAGATAATAATTCTCATGGGACGTCCCGCCGCGGGAAAATCTGAAGTCATTGATTATTTAAAGAAAACAGCTGTTGATGAGCGTCTTGATCGTTTCCATATAAACAATTTCGAGGAGATCGATGATTTTCCCATGTTGTGGACCTGGTTTGAAGAAGATGCTATTCTGGAAAAGATCATGAATAAACCGCGGGTACATTCCGATTCTGACGGTTATTTCCTTCATAATTACGAATGGAATCTATTGATAGAACGTATATCATTTGAATATAAAAAGAAACTTCGCGATGAAGGTTATGCGGAAAATACAACCACTATTCTTGAGTTCAGCCGTGGTTCTGAACACGGCGGTTATGAAACTGCTTTTCGTTCACTCTCAGAAAATATCCTAGATAAAGCCTGTGTGCTTTATATTGATGTTCCTTTTGAAGAATCACTTCGAAAAAATCGGCGCCGCTTTAATCCGAATCGCCCGGATTCTATTCTTGAACATGGACTTCCTGATGAAAAACTTGAACGTCTTTACAAAGAAGTTGATTGGGAAACGTTCAAGGGCGATGATCCTGAATTCATTTACTTCGGAGATCACAAAATTCCCTATGTTGTATTAAACAACATGCCCGAAGTCACTATCTATCCTGAAAAATTAGGTCCTGCCTTGGATAAATGTTTCACTGACCTATGGAAAATCAAAAACAAAAAATAAAGAGGTGATTTTGGTAAATCGAACATTTAGAAATTATTTGGCAAACAACACCATCTGGGGCTTTGCTTTTGGTTACTTTGCTTGCTATGTCCCCTATAGCATGTTAACTAAGATCATGAGTAAGGGTTTATTGACATCTTTAGATGGCACCGGATTAGCGGGCTTTTCAATTCTGCCTGTTACGGCTTTAGCGACTTTGGCGACGATGATCATCGTGATCTCTATCCTGGGGTGGTGGAAATATGCAAAACATTCAACCATCTTCGGTATCAGCATACCGCATCCAACAAAGTGGACATTGCTTTCGGGTGTTTTTACCTCTTTGATCATTGGAACAACCACACTTGCCTATACCTTTGAGGGTGTCAGTATTGTACTGGCTATGCTATTAATGCGAGGTGGCGTTCTCATTATTGCACCTATTGTTGATACCATTACAAAGCGAAGTGTACGATGGTTTTCCTGGGTTGGCCTTGTAGGAGCTTTATCAGCCTTGCTTATTCCTATCTTTGATGCCAAAGGATTTAAGATCCCACTCTTATTGGGAATTGTCATTGCAATCTATCTGTTCTCATATTTCATGCGTTTCCAATTTATGAGCCAAAATGCAAAATCTGATAAAAAAGAAGTTAACCTGCGATACTTCGTGGAAGAACAGATGGTCTCCACGCCCGTTTTGGTTATCTTTCTTGGACTATTCGCTTTGCTAAATAATAATATTGGAGCAGATGTACGTTTGGGTTGGACCGCGCATTGGGATCAGCCATATCTTTGGGCATTACTCCTTATTGGTGCCTTATCACAGGGAACCGGATTCTTTGGTACTTTGGTCTTTCTTGATAAAAGCGAAAACACCTATTGTATCCCGGTTAATCGTTCATCAAGTATTCTCGCAGGTGTTATTGCCGCGTTTTTGCTGTCAATATTTCCAAATCAAGGCTTACCGAGAACCAGTCAATTGATAGGGGCAGCCATTATTGTTGTTTCTATTTTATTCCTGACCATCCCGCCTCTGCTACAAAAAAAGAAGAGTGAAGTCTAGCAATTTTCAATAATAAAAGAAAGGCGGTTTATTCCGCCTTTCTTTTTTTTTTTACTAAAATATATTCCCTTTAAATACTGAAAACATGCGGGTTAGGCGGGTCAATTCTTTTTCCGGGAAATTATGGGTTGTGAATTCAAGTATCCCTTAATATATTCTTTCGGTTATTTGAATGATATTTTTTTACAGGTTGGAACTTTTTTTATGAAAATAACGATTTTAGACGGACGGCGTTTTCGTCTTGCTGTCATTGCTGCAGCAAAAAGTTTGATAAGGAATGAAGACTATCTCAATAAGATAAATGTATTTCCCGTCCCCGATGGCGATACGGGAACAAATATGGCCGCTACACTTCACGCCATTGTAACTTCCTTGCGCAGTAATACGGATTTTGCTCTTGCGGAAATGAGCCGTCAAGTATCTGATACTGCCCTTGATGGTGCCCGTGGAAACTCCGGATCTATTCTGGCACAATTTTTCTATGGATTGGCAACAGAACTCGGCAAAAAAAAACATGTCAGTACTCAGGAATTTGCCAAAGCTGCAGTAGCGGCATCAAAGCATTCTTATCAAGCCATGGCGGAGCCCAAAGAGGGAACCATACTCAGTGTTATCCGCGTATGGGGTGAAGTTTGGGAAAAAAATGCTCCAAACAACGACGATTTTGTCCAAATATTACGCCATGCTTTAAAAGCCTGTAAGATCGAATTGGCAAAATCTCCCGCTAAACTTAAGCTTGAAGGCAAAATGAAATATGTGGATTCCGGAGGGCTGGGTTTTGTCAATATGCTTGAAGGTATTGAAGAATTCATTGAAAGTCCGAATATAAAACAATTGCTTGAGGGCATAAAAGAACGACTGGTGCCCTTGACCGGATCTCATGATATTGCCTTTAACCCAAATGTTAAATATCGATTTTGCACCGAATGTCTTGTAGACAGTAAATATTTTGACCGTAATCATATTCGTGATCTTTTATTGCCTTTAGGCGATTCACTCATTCTGGCTGGTAGTACTACGCGCCTGAAACTTCATATCCATACCAACGCGCCTGAAACGGTTTTTACTATTTTGAATCAATTCGGTAGTGTCCGGCGCAAAAAAGTAGACGATATGAAACGGCAGATACATCACCGCAATCAGAAACTGCAAGAGATCGCCTTGGTCGTAGATTCAGCTTCTGATATCTCAGATAGCATTGCAGAAAAGTATAATATCAATGTTGTCCCCTTGCGCATATCCTTCGACAAAGAAGAATTTATTGATGGTGTGACCATTGACAATGCCACTTTTTATAAACGCATGGAAAACGGCAAGATCATACCGAAAACATCTCAACCCGTACCGCGTGATTTTGAGAACCTTTATCGCTTTCTTCTGACACATTATAAACATGTTATTTCTCTTCATGTCAGCGACAAGGTCAGTGGAACCTACCAGAGTGCATTGCAAGCGGCATCACGAATAGATTCTAAAAAGATCACTGTTTTCAACACCGAATCGGGCAGTATCGGCGAACAGATCATGGCAATTAAAGCTGCAGAAATGATCGCTCAGGGAAATAGTGTTCAGGAGATCATTAATTTTTTAACGTCTCTGCATGGAGAATTTAAAATGATCATTATGCTTGAAACGGTTAAATATGCCGTGAAGGGCGGACGATTAAAACCTTATTTGGGCGGACTTCTGAAAATTCTGGGACTTGTGCCGCTTGTTACCATTACGCCGGATGGAAGAACCGATAAAGAAGGTATTGTCCCTCGTGGAAAACGTGGCTGGAAACCGGCCATTAGAAAATTTAAAAACTTTTTTGGTGATAAGATCCCAGACGAGATCGGGATCATTCATGCCAATTGTAAAGATAAAGCAAAGAAATTTGAAGAGTTACTGCGCAGTGATTTTCCGAATGCAAAATACCATTTTGGGGAATTTGGCCCGGTGATCGGTACTTACGCCGGACCCGGTGCAATGGTATTTGTCGGATTCTCAAATGCTAGTATTCCACTACCTCCGCTAAAATCGGATAGTACGTTGGACAGGATCATTGAGCGCCTTGCATTGCCATCCGGAACAAGCTTTCTGCCGGTACTTAAAAAATAACACACAGGAGTTAATATGAATCTGACAAATGTACTTGTCGTGATTCTGGCATATCTGATCGGGTCATTCCCGGCAGCATGGATCTTGGGGAAGGTCTTTGCGGGAAAGGACTATGATATCCGGAAGCACGGAAGTGGAAATGTCGGCGCAACCAATGTGATCCGAAATCTTGGTTGGAAAGCCGGTGTTTCTACTTTTCTCTTAGACGCCTTTAAGGGATTTGCGGTCACCTTTTGGTTACCCGCATTAATGACCCAGGGTATAGAGTTTGAGACCGCCCGGGTCGTACTCGCTGCAGTCGCTTTGATCGGCCATACCTTTCCGATCTATATCAGTTTTCGCGGGGGTAAAGCCGTCGCTACCACAGCGGGTGTTATCTTTGCTTTCCGACCGGAAATTGGTTTGATCTGTGTCGCAATTTTTGCTATCGTGGTCTTGACTTCCCGACAATCAGGCGTAGGGTCCATAGCTGCTTCATTTGCTTTTCCTTTAAGTAATTTGGTCATGAAGTTCGCTTTTAATGTTGCCATATCGCCTCAAATGCTGTGGTTCAGCATTGCCATTCCATTTTATATAGTTTTTACACATCGGGAAAATCTTGCAAAGATCTTTCGGGGAGATAATAAAAAGGACTTCTAATGCTTCAAGTCGTTGCTGGTATCATTGAATTGGATGGTTTTATACTTTTATGCCAGCGTCATCGTGATTCCAGGCGCTTCCCTTTGAAATGGGAATTTCCCGGAGGCAAAGTAGAAACCGGGGAAAGTCCCATTGATGCTATAAAACGAGAACTGGAAGAAGAGCTGGGCATACAGGTTGTCGATCCGGAAAAACTTGATGCCTATTCTTTTGGATACCCCGGTGAAGAAGATTTCCATTTGCATATTTTTAAAATTCACACATATGAAAACACTATCCAAAATCGACAATTTGAAACCATGTCGTGGGTTCGGCCGGAAGAAATTCTAAATTTTGATATGCTCGAAGGAGATTTGCCTTTCGTAAAAAAAATGCATTGGGAATAATCTTTTAAATATGATATGGCCACACCATGGTGTGGCCATCCAATCATTATTATATTATTGTTGAGACGTGCCTTGGCGCGTCTCTGCTTAATACATTCAATTAATCGGTTTAAGTTTACCTTTTTTAAATGAGATCAAGCGAACGCCAATGCTACTTCGCGGATGATCGCGAGAAAATTCGATGCGCCGGATAATTCCATGTCGACCTTTAAGGGTCTGCAATTTCTCACTTATCTCCCTTTGAGAATTACCCCCATCTTCAATGACCGACATCAACAGATTCATGCTCTCATAACCGTAAATATGAATACGATTGGGTTGCAAATCCGTTTTCTGAGTAAAGTATTTTGAAAAGCGCCGTAATTCAATATCTTTTGAGTCCCAATAATAATCACTGGCTATGATCATACTGTCAATATTGGATTGGTAGCGATTCAATAAATTGGTTTGATACCAATTCCCATCTCCAAGCAAATATGTGGGAAAGCGGTTTTTTGCCCATTGGGGTGCAATATACTGGATGTGGTTTTGCGGGATGGGAAAATATACAGCTTCAATTCCATAATTCTCGAAAGGGAAAATAAAGGGGAATAAAATAGAGTCTGTTTCCGATAGCAGCCACAGGGCATCAATAGAATCAATTTTCGTTAATGCGATCTTAATTGAATCAATCAATTCATAATTAATATATGGTTCGAGTTCCAGCGTGTCCACAATAAGAGGGGAAAAGAAATAATCACCGATATAGGCCGAGTCTATTTGAATGGGTTCCATCTCTTTCAGAAGATATGATATTTCCATTTTTTCTGGGTCATTATCCAGCTCGTCCAGGAGAATACATATACTATCCGTAATAATAGTATTGTATTTTTCTTCGATACTTATATCAGATGATAGCCAATTTTGCGCATGTTTTTTTAAGCGATTAAATAATGTATCGGTGGGTACCCTTGTGCTGTCAAACCAATTGCCGAAAAGCAACACTTCGTAAATAGTCGGATCATCAGGCCAAAGTTCTTCCAAAATGAATGTGGTATCGGGTGGTGCCGGAAGTGTATCCGCAAAGGTTATGGCGTAAAGTGAGTCTATAAGCAAACTATCATATGCAAGAGAATCCAGGAACAGGCTATCCAGAACGGCTACTTCCAAACTATCTATCTTAAGGTCTGTAGTGTCTATCTCAAAATAACCCATAGCTTTTGCTTCGTAGAAGCCTTTAAGATAATTAAAATATGGGGGCAAATATTCCGCATTATCTTTAAGTTCAGAAAGTTTGTCGTTAATGTTCGTGGGAGTATCGTTATACCACACATTGTAAACAACCTCTGCGCCATTCTTCTCAACGCTTTTCATAAAAGCATTTGAGATATCGATCCCGTATTCTGTGCTTGGAGCAACTATCGCAAAACGACGAAAGCCCAGTGAATCTGTGGCATAATCGGCAATAGTCATTGCGCGCCTCTGCTGTTCGGGATTTAGCTGAAAAATGGATGTACCCATATCAATAAGATTATCTTCTGTAGCTGTCGGTGCAATTAACGGAACACCGGCATATTCACAAATAGGCGCCATAGAAACAGCCATTTCGCTGGTAAGCGGTCCTATAATTGCCGCAATATTTTGCATTTCCAGAAGTTGTTTAAGGTTGCGTAATCCACTGCGTACATTACTTTCGGTATCCACAATAATAATATTAATGCGCTTTTTAAATTTATTGCGGTATGATTCATAGGCATATTTAACGCCTTCAAGCAATTGGTTCCCCGTATCGGAATAACGACCTGTCAGGGGAAGAACTACCGCGACATTGATCTCGGGTTCTTCGCTCTTTTTACTCTTATTCAGATATTTGTTCAATTCCTTATATTTATTGACATAATCGGAAGTATTTGGGTCGATTTTTATATCTTGCATAAGCATTTCGGCTGTAGCATAATCGCCCAAAATAATATTCCGTTCCACTAAAAGCAAGTTCAGATATGTCAGAGATTCTTCACCTACAATCAATGATGATAACATTTCGAGATCTGCCGGCAGAAGATAATATCGTGACATATCTCCCGTAAATTCCATGACATCTTCTTTCAGCTCGGTATCCGGGGTCATGGATAAAACCCGAATTGCAGATAAAAAGGCGGGGTAATATTGCTGTTTCATTGCCAATGCTTTACCTCGTTCGAACATTACATCGGCAAGATAGCGACTTTCTTTGAATGTTCTTTCAAAAAGACGGCTATCTTGAACAACACGGTCATAATTTCCCAGTTCAAAATCACATTTGACTATCATGAAAAGCGAGATAGCAGAAAACACATTATTTTCCAAAGGTTCAGAATCACAGATATTACGGAAAGTTTCCGCGGCTTTTTCATAGGCCCCGCGCTGGAATTGCTGTATACCCTGATCCACCTCAGCCCGGGTCGCAGCAAATGCAAAACCAAAGCTTAAGATTAAAAAGATTAAATAGAACTGTCTGAAAAATACACGTTTACTTTTTATAATTCAGTCCCATGTTTTTTATATGTTCCAGTTTATTATAAGCCGTTAGATTGAACTGTACGGGTGTTACCGAAATATAGTTGTTTTTAATTGCAGTATCATCAATTGTTTCGGCTTCTTTCCTTTCGCGCTTCTTGCCGGTCATCCAGTAGTAGGTGCGTCCTTTGGGGTCAATTCGCTTATCAAAATTTTCCTGCCAGTGTGCCATTCCCTGTTCTGTGACCATCACATCGATGATATCTTCAGCGGTTTTTACATTTGGAATATTTACATTTAAAAGCACACCTTCGGGAATACCTTTTTCAATAACCGTTTTTACCAGATCGCGAACAAAGGGCAGTACCGGTTCCCAGTTGGGGTCGGTGTATGTATCCAAACTCAGTGCAATTGCCGGGATACCGTTAAAGACTGCTTCTGCAGCACCGCCGACAGTTCCCGAATAGATCACGTTTAGCCCTGTGTTGCATCCCAGATTGATGCCGGAAAGCACAAGGTCTGGGGCTTCCGTCATGACTTCACTAAGCGCAAGTTTCACGCAATCTGCAGGCGTTCCCATAACAGCCGTTCCATGAAACATAGCGGTATGAACTTCGCGGACCGGCATGGGTTTATCAAGGGTCAAAGCATGACTGACCGCAGAGCGTTCTCCGTCCGGAGCAACAACAATAATATCTCCGAGCCCTTCGATGGCTTCATAAAGTTTTTGAATGCCGGGGGCAAAAATACCATCATCATTTACTAAAAGAATTTTCACTTCGTCTCCAGTTCTTTCGTCAGGATCAGGGCGTCGGCCTGATCGTGTGCATAATATTTCGCGCGTCTTCCCACTTCAACAAAACCGTTCTTCTCATAAAATTTCCTGGCCTTTTCATTATGCTCATTTACTTCCAGGATCATCATGTTTGACTTGTTCTTCCGCCCAAAGATCAAAAGTTTATCTATCATTTTTTGCGCTATACCCTCTTGGCGTCTATCTTCTTTCACGGCAATATTGTTAATATGCAATTCATCCGATATCTTCCAAAAGCACAAATACCCGCAAATATCTTTTCCCTCTTCGGCAACCCAATTGATCGCTGTTCTGGTGTAAAGCTCAAAATAGAAGTGAACTTCAGCCCAAGGTTCATTGAAGCTTGCCCGTTCGATCTTCATCACTTCGGAGACATCATCCGCATGCATATCGCGAATTTTGATCATGAAGTTTCCGGCTTCCATTCTTTTGGTTTATAGTCCATGCCATATTCGAGTACCAAACTATCATAATCCGTTACTGCCGTATTGTTCATGTACCGTATATAATAATTCCCGATCATAGAAGGCAAAATTGACAGCTCAAGAACCGGTATATTGCTGATCTCTTCTAAAGTATCATTGCACACGATCAGACCCGATTCGGGATACCATTCTTCAATATGATGGATCTGACCATAACGAATTTGAATGTTCTCAATATCCGTTTTAAATTGAGCCATATAAACATAATCTTTGTGTGAGCGAATGACCCACAGTGGATCTTTTGCCCGGTCAACTTCAGCTACCGTTCCAATAATGAATGCTTGCATGGTATTGACGCCGGCCAGGGGGATCTGGTGCGGATATACCAAGCCTTTGGCAAAACTCATGCCGATACGTAAACCCGTAAACGAACCCGGTCCCGCCGACACGATCACAGCAGTCAGTTTCTGTACGCGTATCTTTTGTTCTTCAAAAAGCTGACCAACCAATCCCACTAATTTCTCCGCATGGACACGGGGCTCTTTCAAATATACTTCTGCAATACACTCGTCATTATCGTGTAAAGAGGCACCACAGACCAGTGATGATGTTTCCAGGGCCAGGATCATTTATAACTCCATGCTTCGTGGGGAACGAATTTCAATTTCTCGTGTTCTTTCATCCACATAATTAATATGTAATTCAATACTGTCTTCCGGGATATGTGCCGCGATTTGCTCCGGCCACTCAATGAGCACGACACCATCCTTCTCAAGATATTCATCAAAACCCAGCATAATGATCTCATCGGGATGTTTGATGCGGTAGCAATCAAAATGAAAGATCGGCATATCTCCCGTATATTCATTAATAAGAGTAAATGTTGGGGATGTGGCCGGTTGATCGGCATTCAAATATTCACATACGCCCTTGGTAAAAGTTGTTTTTCCTGCCGCCAGATCGCCATACAGGGCGATCAGATCATTGGGCTTCAGTTGTGCTGCAAAGCGCTTCCCAAATTCAACCGTAGCTTCCGGTGAGGAAGTTTTTATAAGATATTGCTTCTTTGTCATCTTTTTGGACTCAATCTGGCGACCGGCAGGACCATTTCATCCAGGGATATACCCCCATGTTGAAAAGTCCCGGGATATTGTTTTTCATATTTTTTTATATTATTGGGATATAGAAAGAAATAATCATCTTTAGCAAAAATATAAGTGCCTGTTAGATGAGTCTGTGGCAAACGAAAACGTGCGGTATCTTTGACATAAAGAGCCGACTTACTTGAAGCCACTAGATTTCTACCTGTCTTGTAACGAATACTGTCAGTCGAATCACGATCCGCTTTTACAACAGCACCTTTATTTACACGCAAACTGCCATGATCGGAGGTGATCACGATCTCGAAACCGGCCTCGCCTGCCGCTTCAATAATTCGCCGCAAATATGATCCTTCCATCCAATTTCGAACTACATTGCGATAACCGGATTCATCCGGTACGATCTCTAACAATACATCTGATACTGAGCGTTTGTGAGCCAAAATATCGACGAAATTAGCAACGAGCACGATCAGATCATTATTCTTGATATCGGAAAAACGATTCGCAAGGTTATCTCCATATTTTGAATCGGTGACTTTATGGAAAGAATGCCCGTTCTTTAAATGTAAGTTTGCTTTTTTCAGATAATCCGCGACCAGTTTGTCTTCATAACGATTCATACTTTCTTCACTATCGGGATTGGCATAAAGGTCCGGATATTTAACATTAATGGCATCCGGGTACATACCTGCAAAGATCGAATTGCGACTATAGGGTGTTGCGGTCGGCAAAATACTAAGATGTGATTGAAGATCAATAATAAATTGATCGTGGAACAGTGGGGAAATAGCCAGCCAATGGTCATAGCGCAAGCAATCGATCAGAACAAAAAGCGTTTTCTTTTTCTTATTCAATAAAGGGGCAACATAAGTATCCATAACCTGTGGCGATAAGGGAATATCCGGTGAATGCTGGAGCCAGTCAATATAATTATCTGTGACTAAACGTTGAAATTCTTTATTTGCCGATTCTTGTAATTCGTTCAAAAAATGCTCAAGATCATATTGAGTGTTTTTCGAAAATTCGATTTGCCAATATGCGATACGGTCATGAATATAAGCCCATTTCTTTAACGAGCGAATTCCATCATATATTTCCATGCTGATCTGCTGATAAAAAGCCATGAATTCTTTTGCGCGAACTTCTCTGGAGATATCGGCAGAATCCAGATTTTTCTTTAAACTCAATAAAACCTGTGATGGGTTGATGGGTTTCGTAAGATAATCGGATATTTCTTTTCCGATTGCATCTTCCATCAGTGATTCTTCTTCATTTTTCGTGATCATTATCACGGGCATGCCGGGACGTAATATACGGATCTTTTCCAGGACGGCAAGACCGTCCAATCCATCCATCATTTCATCAAGTAAGGCTGCTGCAATATATTCATGTTTGATGATCTCCAATGCATCAACTCCGTTGGTCGCTGTCTTGATCTCATAGCCTTTTTGTTCAAGGAACATGATGTGCGGACGAAGCAATTGGATCTCGTCATCTACCCATAAAATCGTGTGTTTGCTTGTATTCTCATTCATCTAAGTAATTTACTCCTAATTATTAGTGATACAAAGTGATTTGCGCAGGACTGTTCTATTTATTGCAGGTAATATTTATTGTTCCTGAATTAAACATTGTAAATATATTATTCCATCATGTAGGGAACAGGCACCTGTCGGGCGGAGCTCGAAGAGCGTAGTCTGATGCCGGTTCCTTACACTTCGCATCATAAAAATGTTCTAATTTGTTTTTGGATTTAGTTCTCACATCTTTCGTATTTTTCTTTGTCCAGTGCCAATAATTTAATATTTTGCATTTCTTCTAATAATAAAGTGGTGAAGAAATGAGCCGACTGTCTAATCCTCCCGTCTTTCAGGGTTCTTTAAAAAAAAGATCCTACTTTGAAGGTTGGTACATTAAATGTTTAAGTGATGATCTTTTAACATCAGTTGCTTTCATTCCGGGAATTTCCCTCGGGAAAGACAGTCACGCTTTTATTCAGATCAATACGTCCGAGCAGGCCACTGAATATATAAAATTTCCTCTTGAAGATTTTCATTACGAAACCGATCATTTTGCGGTCGCCATAGGTGGAAGTTATTTCAGTGACCGCGGTGTTCATCTTGATCTCAAACGACCCGATATATCATTGCATGGCGATTTGATATTTGAAAATATTCATCCCTTTCCTTCGCACTTTTTAGCTCCCGGGATCATGGGTGCTTTTACTTATATACCTTTTATGGAATGCTATCATGGCGTTGTTTCCATGCGCCATAAAGTTCGGGGTGTGTTAACCATCAATGGGGCTGAATATGGTTTTGAGAACGGTATTGGCTATATCGAGAAGGACTGGGGTCGTTCTTTCCCCGAATCATGGATCTGGATGCAGGCGAATCCTTTCCAGGATTCGGATGCTTCTTTTATGCTCTCTGTCGCCAAGATCCCCTGGATGGGCATGCACTTTACCGGTGTGATCGGGTTTTTAAATTATGATAATGAAGTTCATCGTTTTGCCACATATTTGGGCGACCAGATCGCCCAATTAGATCAACACGACCGGGGGGTTGATGTTTTGATCAAGAATAAAAAACACCAACTTCGTCTTCATGCCGAACCGGGCGAAGGCGGCGGACTGATCGCACCCGTGAATGGGGAAATGACCCGAAGTATGAAAGAGAGTTTGAATTCCACTTTGCATGTTGAACTAAAAGACAAAAAAGGCAAGATCCTCTTCAGCGATACCTCGCATATTGCGGGACTGGAAATTAGCGGGGAGATATTAACACTAAAATAATGTTATCGTCTTCTTAACCCAAAAACATCTATTTATTTTATAAATAATCTATCATCAAAAGGAAAATCTACTTCTTCCAGGATCATGATCTTATTAAAATCCGGATGATCCGGATTAATAAGAAAATTGTGGTCTCCCGGTACGATCGCAGAAGGGACCCGCAGAACACAGGCGGAATTCGAAGCAATAAAATCGTTACCGATCTTTTTGGTTTCAATTAATCCCGCATTATCTGTTTTCCAATTTGATACCAATTCATTCACACCAATATTAGCCGGAACAACAGTATCGGGTATTGCAATGGTCAGCATTAGCATGCCTTTGGGCAAAATGCCCGGCGGCAGATGAACATATTTTTCCAGCATTGAAAGCGCACGACTTTCAGAGGCATAGATCATTGGGGTTCCCTTTGAATTCCATCGCCCCCCGAATTTTTCGGCACCTTTACCCGAAAGTCCCGGATGTCCTTTTTTTGCTAAACGGTAAACAAACATCAAGCGAAGATCCCATGTTCAATTCTGCCGATCTCGTCAAGAATTACTTGTTTTCCATAGGAAGAATTCAGCAATTCCATTGGTTTTGAATCGCTTAAAGCCGGAATGGGAGTATAGAGCCAACGTTTGAACATTTCCATATCCCCGAATACTTCAATACCTCGTTCGATAAGCTCTATCATGCCGATGATCTTTTCCGATTGAAAAGCTTTAAAGTTCTTATTATCGTGCTTGTACCTTTCCAGTGTCTTAACCGATACATCCAGGAATTGCGCCCATTCATCTTTTGAAAATGGCGTATTGTTCTTCATTTTTTCAAAAAGGGAATATGATAAACCGAACTTGATCATTTGATCGAGTTTGACTTTATTTTCAAATAATGTGCGATACTCTGCTATTGCACCGTCATTTACCTGCCGGTTGCCAAAAGAATCCACAACGGCATAGAGTGATTTTTCACTATTATTGGGGTTTAAAGGTTTACTCATAAAAGCTCCGTCATTTGTCTGTAATATATAGACAATTGTCTATATTGTCAAGATAATACCCTAGAACAAACAGTCCGAAAGAAGAGAATCTTAGGATTTATCACTAAAATGTAAACCCTGCGCGCGCTTATAGAAAATATTTTCGACAATAGAAATAACTTTGGAAAAAATATTTCCATTAAAAAATTTGATGAAACTTCTGTTCATAGGAGACCTCCACGATTTAAGTACTAAAATTTGATGTAATATAAGCTTTTAGAAAGCTATTGAAAATGATAATTTCTTTTATCCGTTTCCACTTCTGATATTGCCGTTTATAAACTTGACGATAAGATAACTTCTTCAACCCCGTCGGGGTTGGAAATAATTTGAGACTTTAGGTATATATTCTTCTTGAACCCCTTCAGGGTTCTTCTTATATGATAAAAAAGTATCTAGTCATCCTGAAAAAATATCCGGTGGATATTTTGTTCAGGACCTCTATGACAATTTGATTCTCAAATATATTAACGAATATATCAAATATTTATTTCAAGCCAATATTTTATGTAGCGTAATGCTCGCTGAGGTCTCCCTGCGGGACCCCTTCGGGGCTGAACAATCCTGAAACATATTCAGGATTTTCAGGATGACTACCCGCGAGCGCCCCTTTTACTATCATTTGCCGGCCCAGCATAGCCTTTGCGAAACAGGGTCAATTCTCAATTGAAAAACCCACATTAATTCCCTCATTCCTCAGTAGAATATATATTCTCATTATTCCAATATCCTTTGAATATAAAAGATCAATATAGCTCGTTTCAATATTCGGCGCTCTGCGGATGGAATATGCGGATGCTGTGAGCGGTCTCAAGAAATAAAGCGCATTATCCAATGATCTGCATTTTGATAATTGCAGTCTTATCAGATCGTCCGATCTGCGATACGTTAATCTAAGAACGCTTACATAAGATCGTGGATGTAAAATATCTCCCTGAATTTGATAAGAGAATTGAAGCTGCTTTTGTATCTGAAATTTCACATTCATTTTACAGATCCTGTTCTTCTCTTCTTGCCAGTCCTGTTCAAAGGGAAAGTGTTTATTCTCATCTAATTCTGAGATGGTTTTTGAGCAATATGATAAAATGATCTCACATGGTTTTTTCTTAAAGCCCAAGTCTATCATACATCGTTGCTCCTGATAATTATCCCGAAAAACACAGTAGGCAAAACTCTTCAGTTTCAAGAGAGAAGATGATAATGATATACCACCGCTATACCCCTGACTTCCCGCTTTTAATCCGGAGCCCCACTTACTGTCGCTTTTGAGCATTTGGAAATTATGATGAGTATAAACCGCACCTCCATATAATAAAACACCACCCCGTTTATATAAAATATCCCCGCAAATATGATTTAAATTCCATTTCGCCAGGGAAAGATCAAAGTTGGCACGGATGGTTTTATTTTTATATTCCGCCCACGTTTCTAAAATGGGATCTATTAATGCAAAGTATGCCATGCCTGCATTCCATTCCGATCTTGCATATTGCGCCATTGCACAGTAATTGCCATCATATCGAAATGCCGACATGTCCATATCCCGAAATTTTACATCACAGTATTCGAGTCGTGCATAATAGTTATAATTCTTAATACTCAGTTTTCCCGGACTAATACCCGCATTATTGCTCAAATCCGGTGTGAATCGCATCATGGTATTCCCCAGGATCAAACCTTTTGAAATATTGGGCTGCCCCTGACCGATACCGGCCTTTAAACAACCTTTTTCTGCCGAAAAGGACACTGTTTGTTCGGGGTCTTTTTCCTCTCCTTCCGCGAGATAGAAAAAGTTAAAACCGCAATATTCAAATTGTGTCTTTACCCTATATGAAATATTCTCACCGAATCCCAGTCTGAAAGATATCTTTGCGTCGTTCTCATATTCATCCAGCGCCTGCGCAGAAAGCGCGTCGGGATGTATCAGACTATCCTGAGCACCGGCAATTTTTACTATCATGATGCAGCCGACCATAGCTACTTGGAATGCCCGTTCAACAGACATACGCAATCACATATTGCTGTGAAAAGCCCAAATATAGATGATGCCGAAAAACAGCCTGCACACTCCATCTCCCAAGGCAAATACTTGAACTTGCCTCCCATTGATGTTCGGTGATCTCATATTGAACCGAAAAAGCCAACGCTCTCCAAGCTTGATAATAAATACCAAAAAACATTTGCCAGGGAAGTAAAAATCGTTTTTGCATTGTGATTGAAAAATTCAATTCCGGCTGAAGAAAATAGGCAACAGCGAAACCCGAACATGCTTCAAGCAAATGCTCTGTACTATCCCGTGGAAATGAAAGCAAGTGCTGTGAATATAGAGAAATTTTCCAATCTCTATTCGGTGTAAGCAACATACCGCCCGAACAGGAACCCTTGTGCCAAATATTGACACCATGCAATGCAGACAGTGTATAATGAAGCTGTAATCCCGCTTTTATGGTTGTTTCGCGTAGGATCGGAAAACCAAATGTCAATTGATGATTTGACATCAAAGCATGATATTGGGTTTTCAAAGAAAGATCAAATCCTCTTGCACCCATATAGATCATGCCTTCTTGTACTCCAAATCCCCGGTAAACCGGCGACCAGACAGATGCAACACAAAGCGTATCCGGAAACAAAGCAGGTGCTTGAGCATATGCCAAAGGCCCGTCTCTAATTGCACAAGGAAAAGAAGATCCAATGTGCCAGACGGCAGCATTTACTCCCGCAAAAAATACAGTGAATAAAATGATATATTTAAGTTTCGCCCCACTCATTTGATGTAAAATTACTTCAAAATATATGATTAATCAATTGTCTTGTGGAAGATGTGATGATCGTCACATATTGGGAGTCGGGGCATACGAACAAATATTATATCTTCGTCTTTTCTTGTGACATATAAAAAAATAACAGGCCTCAGACTACGCCCCGAAGTGTCGGGACTACGCCCGACAGGTGCCTGTTCCCTGCATTGTAGAAATTCGACAAATCTAATTTCTGCTTTTATCTTTTGCCTTCCCCCTACGCTCCTATTTGGAGCTTCGGAGGACAAGTTTGCTTATAAGTAAATATTTCTTGTCTCTTGTTTCTTGTTTCTTGTATTCCGGTGCCACATCATCATTCCAAATTGCCTTAGTTTTTCCTTGGTGGTTTTAGGAACGAAGATCTTCTCCCCGGTGAGTGGGTGGACGCCGGTATGATACATGGCGGTGGCAATGGTCATGGGAGTAGGATAAAAATCAGCGGCCTGCTGGAGTTTGTGACCGCTTTGCCTGAGCTGTTTTTGCATTTCCAGCATATCCTCATCCGTACATCCCGGATGTCCGGAAATGAAATACGGGACAATATATTGTTCTTTTCCCGCTCTTTTAGAAAATTGGCGGAATTTTTCAAGGAATTTAAAGTAAATATTACCCGGCGGTTTATTCATGGCTCGGGTAACATTATCGATCAAATGCTCGGGGGCGATCTTCAGATGACCGCCGGTATAGGTCGTGACCATTTTTTCCATCGCTTTTTCGTCTTCAAGAGCCAGATCGTGGCGAAGACCCGATG
The DNA here is from genome assembly GCA_021734505.1 of Fidelibacterota bacterium. Taxonomy (GTDB): domain Bacteria; phylum Fidelibacterota; class Fidelibacteria; order Fidelibacterales; family Fidelibacteraceae; genus M50B103. Next base: position 28,849 of record JAIPIT010000010.1, read on the forward strand.
CAATATAAACATGTTTGATACCGGGTGTTGCTGCCGCCTCTTTAAGCAGCTGAGTATATTTCTCCTGATCTGCCACAATTAGATGTTCACATATTTCCGGGTACAGGCAATTCATTTCTTTGCAGCCGCCGATAGCACAACGAATACCGTACATATTTGCGGTTGGACCGCCGATATCTGTAATGGTCCCTTTGAAATCGGGATCGCTTGCCATGATCTTTACTTCATCTAATACGGACTTTTTACTACGGCTTTGGACTCGTGGTCCCTGATGAAAAGTAATAGCACAGAAGGAGCAATTCCCGAAGCATCCGCGGTGGGCGGTAATGGAATCTTTGATCTGTTCGAAAGCGGGAATACTCTCGGTGTATTTCGGGTGCGGTTTGCGCGTGTAGGGCAAGGCATAAATGGCATCGATCTCTTTTGTGCTCATTGGTTTGGCTGGAGCATTAATCTTCAAAATTTGATCACCGTGTTTTTGATAAAGATCTTTGCCATAGGGGAAGTGTCGATTTTCGTATTGGAGTCGGGTCATGGTGTTGAAGGCTTTTTTATCCTTTTCAACAAGTTCAAAAGCGGGTAGTTCAATGGCATCGGTCTCAATTTCACTGACCCGGCAAACCGTGCCCGGTACATTTTGAATATCGCGGATCGCTTCTCCGTGATCCATACGTTCAATCACGCTTTTGATGGGTATTTCCCCCATACCGTAGATCAGCAGATCTGCCTTGGAATCGACCAGTATAGAGCGCCTGACCTTATTGGTCCAGTAGTCGTAATGCGCCATGCGCCGCAGGCTGGCCTCAACTCCGCCGAGTATGACAGGTACACCCTTGAATGCGGCTCTGACCAAATTGGTATAAACCACCGTAGCGCGGTTAGGCCGCCTGCCCGCTTTGCCGCCCGGCGTATAATTATCTTCAGAACGTTTTTTATGATTGACCGTGTAGTGAGAAACCATAGAATCGATATTGCCTGCCGTGACGGCAAAGCAAAGGCGCGGAGCGCCTAGGCGCATGGCGCTGGCGGGATCGTTCCAATCGGGCTGGTCGAGAATCCCTACCTTGTAGCCTTCGGATTCAAGTACGCGGGCAATAATAGCAGGACCAAAAGATGGGTGGTCGACAAATGCATCACCGGAGACGATGATGATATCGCATTGTTGCCAGCCGAGGGCAACCATTTCTTTTTGTGTGGTGGGAAATATCATGCTTAAATCTAATTGATAATTGAGAACAATACAATTGACAATTGTAATTTGACGATGAGCGGTTAACTATGAACAACTTATTCAACATGAAAAAGGCGAACATCGTTCGCCTGAATTATCTTATCATTCAATATTGATTATTCGTCTTTTAATCTTATTTCAGTTGAACCATCCTTGTGATCAATAACCATGTATCCCATAGCATCAAATTCTTTTCTGATTTCATCAGCTTTGACCCAATCTTTGTTTTCCCGGGCTCTCTGCCGCTCGTTTAATAATTTAATATGTTTTTCAGTTTTTAGATCTTCAAGAGCGGGGGAGGCTTCTTCATCAATTCTAAATTTTACTCCAAGAACTTCATCAATTCGCTTTAAACCTTTCTTAATATAATCACAATCCCCTTCGGTAATGAATTTCTCGGCTTTTATTTTATTGATTTCTTTTATACTTGTAAAAAGTGCTCCGATCGCTTGTGAAATATTCAGATCATCATCCATTGAGTTTTCAAAATTCAACAACATCTTATCGACTATCTTTTCAATAGCCTGGGTCCGATCACCATATTCGGGACTCTGCTTAATTTCAAATATAAAATCATCAACACGTTTAAGCGTACTTCTTGATGAATCCAATATTTCTAAAGAAAAATTTAATTTTTTACGATAATGCGTCGATAAAAGTGTGTATCTGATCTCTCTCGGCGAATAACCTTTCTCGATCAATCCGTCAATATACATGATATTACCCAGCGACTTGCTCATCTTGGTATTGTCCCAAAGCAGGTGCTCACAATGCAGCCAGTATTTCACGAACTGATGATCGTATGCGCCTTCGCTTTGCGCGATCTCGTTCTCGTGATGCGGGAAAAGATTATCCACACCGCCTGTATGAATATCGATGGTCTGTTCACCCAGGCATTTGCGTGACATGGCCGAGCACTCGATATGCCAGCCGGGCCGTCCTTTGCCGAGCTTTGTATCCCAGTAGACCTCTCCGTCTTCGGGTTTGTAGGCTTTCCAGAGTGCAAAGTCATTTGCCGATTCCTTGTCGTATTCATCATCGTTCACACGACCGCCGCTTCGCATGTTCTCCATGTCCAGTCGCTGTAATTTTCCGTAATTTGGGAAAGCCGATATCTTGAAAAAGATATTCCCGTCTTCAGCTTTGTAAGCCATTCCCTTATCTAATAATGTTTGCACCAGATCTACCATTTCGGGTATGTGATCCGTTGCGGCAGGATATTCGTCCGCACCTTCAATATTTAGGGTCTTTATGTCTTTAAAAAATGCCTGCTTGTAGGTCTCGGTATAATCTTTGATCGATGTTTTTGTTTCGGCGCATTTCTTGATGATCTTGTCATCTACATCGGTGAGGTTCATCACCTGTTTAACCTGGTAACCTTTAAATTTGAGGTAACGTTTCAACAGGTCCGCAAACATGAACGCACGCAGGTTCCCGACATGCGGATAATTGTAGACCGTCGGACCGCAATTATACATTCCGACCTTACCGGGTTCAATTGGTTTGAAGATCTCTTTTTTTCTGCTCATCGTGTTGTAAAACTGCAATGCCATGACGTCCTCTTTGTTTTTCAGATAAAAATAAGGAATATTTCACTTCGTTGAAAGAATTGTTGAAAGAAAATACACTCCACAGATTTCGCAGATTATCACAGATAATATCCTAAAAATCTGTGTAATCTGTGGATAGATTATATTTTTTTTATTTTTGTGTCTTATTGGTAAATAAACCTGCCAGCTTGATCCATCGAAACTTGTTGAAGATGGAATGCTGGCTGGTCGAAAATTATTCAACACTTCTCGACCATCCGGCAGACCTCCTCTGTCGGCACCAGCCGGAAGGCCTAACTCAATGCATCTTCAATAATGATCGTCAGCAATTCGGGGAAATCGATCCCTATCGCTTTCGCAGACTTGGGCACTAAACTTGAGGCCGTCATACCCGGGAGGGTATTGGCTTCAAGGAGATATATGTCTTCATCTTCGGTCATGCGGAAATCAACACGTGCGTAATTTTTTAATCCCAATGCGTTATAGACTTTTACCGCATCGGCTTGCATTCGTTGAGTGATCTCGCTACTTAAGGGAGCGGGAACTTTATACTCAGTTTTGTTGCCCATGTACTTTGCTTTGTAATCATTCACGCCATGCGGGTTTACTTCAAGAATGGGATAGGCTTCGCCTTTAACCACCGGAATATCAAATTCCCGACCGGGAATAAAATCTTCGATGATCACCGTATCGCTAAATTTCAATGCTTCTGACGTGGCATCAAAAATATCACAGGGTTCATGAATAATGGTTAATCCGACCGATGAGCCTGAATTGTTCGGTTTGACCACCAATGGAAATTTAACTTTATCGGGAGCATGAACGGGCTCTTCGTGCAATTCTTCATCTGCGCAATTTACCCCGACATATCGGGCCAGTAATTTTGTCTTGAATTTGTCCATTGCCAGTGCAGATGCCTGATAATCAGAGCCCGTATAGGGTATTTCGGCTTTTTCAAGAATATCGGCGATCACACCATTTTCACCGTTGCCGCCATGAAGTGCATTAAAAACAAGGTCTACACCTTGTTCTTTTAAATATGGAATATGTTCTTTAAATATATCATCATTTAATTGTGCCATGCTCTCGAAATCCATGTTCTCCATGGAAATATTTTCAAGCCCCGAACGAAAATCATCCATATCCTCAAGAGGTGTAGCGGGATCAATGAACAAGATATCGTGCCCCAGGCCTTTCAGAGCTTTTGCAATAGCGGTCCCACTTGAGAGTGATACCATTCGTTCAGGGGAAGCCCCACCCAGCAGCACACATATTTTCATTGCGTTGTATCCTTTAATGCTAATATTTTTTCAACAGCCTCTCGAAGATCTTTAACCGAAACATATGGAGTACCTGCAGTATCACATTTTCTTTTGGTGGCGGGTCCCCAGCCCCGGCGGACCAGATAAAACGGAATATTTAATGTCTCTGCCGCTTTAGCGTCGCAAAAGCCATCTCCCACTAAGACTGATTCCTCCAGCAAGACCCCGTGATCTTTCACCGCTTGCATGAACATCCCAATTTCGGGCTTGCGGCAAGTGCATTCGTCATCTTTTGTATGGGGACAGTAATAATATGCGTCGATCTTTCCGCCATCCGCTTCAACGCCGATAATGATGGTCTGGAAGATCATTTCCGCATCCATTTCGTCCAGTAATCCTTTGCCAATGCCGGCTTGATTACTGACAACAATAATGCGCATACCCGCATCGGTCAATTTCTTAACGGCAGCGGGGACATCGTCGTGTATTTGCACGTCGGTCAGGCTTAAAAGATATTCCGGTTTGTCGACATTTAGAACGCCATCCCGGTCGAGGAATACGGTTGTTATTTTCATAATATATTTTATATAATATTCATGATGCATGCAAATTTTATCGCTTCAAAATAAATATTTTTTATCTGCCCGAGGGGGATAATATTTTTTATAGCTATTTGTGATATTACTATTGATTGTTTAATAATATTCATATAATTCATGTTAATTTGCTAATAATTAAACAGCTTTTTATTGGAGATAAGATGACGACAGAAATCATAATGATCATTATCTTTGTAGCATTCATCTGTGAGATCATTGATTCCTCTTTGGGAATGTTATATGGGACGATACTATCACCCTCTTTGATCATTGCGGGTTTCGATCCGCTTATTGTTGTTCCTTCAATTTTACTTTCGCAGGCTGTTGGATCTTTTGTGGCTTCAGGCATGCATCACAAATTGCATAATGCGGATTTCCATATCAAAGAGTCTCGGCAATCACCAAGAAACGGGCAGGATCTTATTTCCCAATTAAAGAAAAATACCTCTCAGGATCTTAAGGTTGTGCTGGTCATTACCGTTACAGGTGTGGTTGCTACTGCTATTGCAGCCGCAACCGCCATTCATATCCCCAAAGAGATACTTAAGACCTATATCGGCTTGCTTGTTCTTGCCATGGGCATAATTTTACTTCTTAAAACAAAATTCTCTTTTTCTTGGAAAAAAGTTTTTGGTGTCGGGCTTATCTCTGCTTTTAATAAAGGTATGTCCGGCGGAGGCTTTGGACCGGTTGTGACCAGCGGACAGATCATCAGCGGTCGATCCGCAAAAAAATCCATCGGGACAACAGCCTTATCCGAAGCACCTATCTGTATCGCCGGTTTTTTTACTTACTGGCTTATTAATGGTATGGCTAGCTGGGATCTTGTCATTTTCCTAACGATCGGCTCGATATTTGGCGCATTAATTGGTCCTTTTATCACGGCAAAGATCAAATCCGAAAAAGTGCTGGTTCTCACATTGGGGATTATTGTTACTTTACTTGGATTATGGACACTCGCAAAAACCTGGCTATTGTAAAGTGTGTGCGAAAGAAAGATAGTACGAGAGTACGATTGATCAATACCTTATAAATGACGAGTTAAGCCTGTTTTCTCTCTCACCTTAACTCTTACCTTTCACGTCTTACCATTCACGTCTTACAATTTTATTTGAATTCCCATATTTATCCCTCATATTATTCACCGATAAATAAAATATCATTACAAATTATCATTATTGCATTAATTTAATCAGTTTTTTGTCATCGCGATCCAAAAATTGAGCTGTCTATAACACAGGAGATTTCATGTTACACGGTAAAGCAACAAAGAATGAAGTAGACCACGCGTCTAAGATCAAAACAAAGATCGGCATGTGGATGTTTTTATTGTATACTCTGGTTTATGCTGGGTTTATTATTGTTACAGTCGTAAAACCGGAGCTCATGGGGACTGATATCGGTTATTTGAATCTGGCGATCGTTTATGGTATGGGATTGATCGTTTTTGCATTGATCCTGGCTTTGATCTACAATGCGCTTTGTTCAAAATTCGAAAAGAAATTGAACATTATAGATGAAACTTCGGTCGGAGGTGCTGAATGAATTATCAACCTTCTGCGCTCGGTGTTATCATCTTTTTTGTTTTTATCATCTCTGTTCTTCTTATTTCCCGCTACTTTTCAAAACGCACCTCCAGCTCTGCCGGATTTTATACTGCCGGCGGACATATCCATTGGAGCGTGAACGGTATCGCTTTTGCGGGTGATTATCTTTCTGCCGCTTCCTTTCTTGGGATCTGCGGTATGATCGCTGTTTATGGTTTTGATGGCTTCTTATATTCTATTGGCTATCTTGCCGGTTGGATGGTCGCTCTTTTTGTCATTGCCGAACCTCTCAAACGTATGGGTAAATATACTTTTGCCGATGCCCTGGATTCGAAATTCAAATCAAAAGGTATCCGGATCACTGCGGGTATCTCTACGCTTATTGTTTCCTTGTTCTATTTGATCCCGCAAATGGTGGGAGCCGGTTCGTTGGTTACGCCTTTGTTGGGCTGGCCACATTGGGTGGGCGTAATCCTGGTCGGTATTGTGGTTATCATTATTGTCGCTACCGCCGGTATGGCTTCCACGACCTATGTGCAATTCCTGAAAGGTTCTTTGCTCATTATTTTTTCCATCGTTCTTGTTATAATGGTATTGGGAAAAGGCTTAAAAACCACCAGTTATGAAACGCTTGCGGTGGAATCTTATGACGGCAGTGACATTCAGCTTGTCGCGGAGGGAAAGTCCATAAGCAATGAGTGGAAAGCGGGCGATAAGATATTCTTTGAGGTCGAGATCAACGGCAAGCCGACGATCTGGTCATTCAATAAAGAAAAAATGATATTGGAAGAAACATTGTTCATTACAAATCTCGCAGATGGAAGCATATTGTATAACGGAGCGCCAAAAGAAGATGAGCGTTTCCGGCAAGTGGGTGATCTTTCGGAGATAGGTGGCGAAAAGAACGTTGAAACCGGTTCGCTCGGTATGTTCAAGTTCATTGGAAAGATCAAAAATGCAACGGTCATAAGATGGAATAAAGTGGTTATGATGGATGGCGAGAACAAGCTGACCATCTTCTACCAGAATCCGACACCCGGAAAAGAGGTCCTGGTAACCGGTCAGAAATTTCCGGTCAAAACGGGTCGTGATAAAATGAACTTCATTTCCCTGATGCTGGCCTTGTTCTTCGGGACCGCTGCATTACCGCATATTTTGATCCGCTATTATACCGTTTCAAGTCCGGCCGCGGCAAGAAAATCAACCATAGTAGCCATTATGTCGATCGGCTTGTTCTATATCCTGACGCTTTTCATGGGTCTTGGCTCGATGACCAGCGGTGTTCTTGACTTGACCAATTCCAATATGGCGGCGCCTTTATTGGCAAGAAGCTTTAGCGTTGCGATCTTTGCGATCATTTCCGCGGTCGCTTTTGCCACGGTGCTGGGAACGGTGAGTGGATTAATTGTTGCTTCTTCCGGGGCTGTCGTACACGATCTTGTAGGGAAAATATCAAAAAAAGGCCTCTCTGATAAAAAACAAGTCAGTATCGGCAAACTTGCCGCTGTCATCGTAGGCGGTATAGCCATTGTATTGGGGATTGTGTTCAAGGGAATGAACGTGTCTTTCCTTGTCGGCTGGGCTTTTGCCGTTGCGGCATCGGCTAATCTGCCGGCCATTGTGATGGTGCTTTTCTGGAAAGGAACTACTGCAAAGGGTGTTGTATCGTCCATTATTGTCGGACTGGTTTCAGCTATGACCATTATCCTGCTCTCACAAACAACCTATGACAGTGTTTATCATCTTGTCGGCGTAAAGGCGCCTATGCCTATTGATAACCCTGCCATTATTACCGTACCATTGAGCTTTATTACACTTGTTGTCGTATCATTGATTACAAAAAAGAAAGAAATTTCCAAATAATCCGCTAAGCTAATAATAAGACATCTTGTAACATGTCATCCCGGAAAATAATCGGTCAGGCGACTGGTTGTTTATCCGGGATCTCTTTGTTATTACGATTTATAAATATTTTATGAAATTATTGCCTTTGGAACAGGCACTTGTCGGGCTTAGCCCCGACACTTCGGGGCGTAGACTGATGCCTGTTCCCTGCACTTATGTTTTCTTCTTCCCCCCCCTCTTACTTCGTGCTTTATTAATCTCTGCGCTAAACCTTAAACTCTCTTCTTTGTGACTTCGTGGTACCTTGTGCCTCCGTGTGAGGTCTTGGGAACAAAATAATTTTTCATGTCGTATTTCCAAAAACGATTGATTTTAATAAATTTATGACTCATATTTGGATACTTGTTAAATAAATACTTATAACAAAACGCAATAGGTAAAGCAATGAAACAATTTTTGCTGATCGTGGTCTCGCTTGTCATGTTCTTCACCGCCGGAGTTCAGCTTGATTTTGGCGATGCTGTTCAGTTTCCCGAATGGGTGGAAAGTGTCATGTCCGACGATGACGGAGGAATGATCAATATGACCTCCAGTCCTATTTATAAGATCGCACGAACGCATTTTTCATCGGGTTACGATGAACTTGAACCGATGGAACATTGATCAAGGTTCTTGTCTTGCAACTTATGTATTTCGCATCGCAAATTATCGTTTTTGAATAATAATATAGGTGCTATGCCATGAAACGTTCATTGGTCTTTTTGCTAATTATTGGCCTGATGATGATCTCTTGTGTCATTAAACCTAACGATCCGCCCGAATTGAACAATGAAGAGCATGCCGTAATCAGCGCTGTTTTGGACAGCCTTATTCATCTGCATCTTTCGGGAACCATTGACGTGTATGATCAGACCTCAACGTCGATCAATTCTTCTTCATTGTCTATCATATTTCAAAGAGACAGTATCGGCTCCGGATCATTGCTTGATATCTACAATGAAGCAAACCGTACCGGCTATTCCCTTAATATGGATAAACTGCCGAATTACGTCGTGTTGAAAGATACGGAAGAATCCGAGCCCTACTCGGGGTATACACACTTTACCCGGCCGGGGATCAGTGACGACGGACTGATGGCGGTCGTGGAATACAGCCAGGTTTCCGCCCCTCTTTGTGGCATTGGAATGGCTGCATATCTTGAAAAACAAGATGACGAATGGGTAATCATCTGGCTGGTCATGATCTGGATCTCTTAAGAATATTGGACATCGAATAAATAAATGTTGAATTAAACGAGGAATAATGGACAATGAACGATAAATATTAAATATAATCCTCAATACTAACCCTCAAAACCGGGAACTACCATGATCACGATCAAATCGACTACTCCACAAGACCTGCAAACGATCCTCGAGGTTGAACAGACTGCATTTAACGGAAGCAAAAAGCTCAAGACCCTGTTAACCGATCTGCTGGAAGACCCCACAGCCGAACCCTATATTTCCTTATTGGCGCTCGACGGTGACAAAGCGGTCGGCCACATTCTTTTCACCAAAGCCAGGATCAGACCAAACCCGGGATTTTGCAATTTTAAAAGCAACGCATCCATCATGGGCCCTGTAGCAGTGATCCCCGAATATAGACAGCAAGGTATTGGGAAAGCTTTGATCCGCAAAGGCATCGATGAATTAAGGGACAGAGGAATAGACCATTGTTTCACCCTTGGGCACAGTCATTTCAGAACCGGCTT
>JAIPIT010000092.1 GCA_021734505.1 Fidelibacterota bacterium
GTTCCCCAATCCCTCAATGCTTCTTCAAAAGTGATTCCCTGGTCAAGCAATTCTGCGCGAATAGCGCTAAGAGCATTAACATTTAATATGCGTTCCCAAATGTTATTGATGATGTTTTCGTCGGCATTAGAAAATCGTTTGTTAATATATAGATTAAATCCGGCATTATCATAATCAAGGGATCCATGATTGATCGCATAATTCCAATCGTGAGCGTATTGGTTGACATAGGAGTGGTAATCATTGACTTCGGGGTACATGTATTCTTCAAACCAAACTGAAGACATCTCAAAATAAAAAATATCCTGATTTCTGAATTTATAGCCCAATTGAAAAATGTGGAATAGTTCATGGGCACAGGTAACACGCAAACCCTCTAGTCCGAACGTGAAAAAAGTTGTTGAGTCATTTAATTGCGTGCTTAAAGTAAGATATGATGTCCAACTATCATCACCGAGGTTTGTTTCATACTGTGTGATACCGTAATAGCTTTTATCGTATCTAAAATAGACATCGATCTCAGGAGATTCAATATTATCAATTGGAGGTGAACTGAAATTAAGAGAATCTCGCAAAGTAATAAATGATTCATCCAAATATTCAGCGGCCATGAACACAAAATCCGGAATGGAATCATTAAAAGTGAATTTTTGTGGGACTTCATTATCACCGCTGTTGTCATAATGAATAATGAAATGCCCGGCAGGGGAAAGATATTGTTCTATTCGACTTGGCCTGGAAGTCGTTCCTAATGTCTGAAATGTTTTTAGAAGTACTCTCTCTGCACTTTGGTGATTTGCAGGTTTTCCTTCTAATAAAGGTATATCAGCAGATTCGGCAAATGCCTGAGTGAGCGCAAAAGCGATCAAGAGCATGAATATAAAGAATTTTTTGATCGATATCATATGACTGTAGATTGATAATGAGTTATTGTAAAGATTCGATGGCTTTTGCGAGCTGAAGTATTTTGCTCTCTTCATAAAGGTTCCCAAGAACCTGTAATCCGACCGGCAAACCTTCAGACGTGTTACCCACAGGAACCGATATTCCCGGTAGACCGGCAATATTAATGGATACGGTAAATATATCGCTTAAATACATGGCCATGGGATTATTGACATGTTCGCCGATCTTGAATGCCGGAGTCGGGCAGGTAGGCAGAAGAATAGTGTCGACATCTTTGTATGCTTTCTGAAAATCATCATAGATCAGTCTTCGAACTTTTTGAGCTCTGGCATAATATGCATCGTAATACCCTGAGGACAATACATAGGTCCCCAACATGATGCGTCGCTTAACTTCGGCTCCAAAACCATATTCACGATTGACGGAATAAAAGTCGTCAATACTTTCTGCATTCTGTGATGTTCTTACACCATAACGCACACCGTCAAAGCGGGCAAGGTTACTGGAAGCTTCTGCCGTTGCTAAAATATAATAAACAGCAATTGAATAAGAGAGATGCGGCAAAGATATCTCTTGGATCACTTTTCCGGTTTTTTTCAGTTTTTCTATGGTTTCATCTACTCGGGCTTTTACATCCGGGTGCAAACCTTCTTGAAGGAGATGGTAGGGGACTCCAATTGTTTTTACAGAATCATCGTTTATTTTCCCCAGATAATCATCAACGTTAATATCCGTTGAAGTGGCATCTTTTTCATCTTTCCCCGCAATGATCTGCAGTAGTTCCGCAGACTGATCAACAGTTTTTGTAATGGGTCCAATCTGATCCAAGGAGGAGGCAAAAGCAGTAATGCCGTAACGGGAAACACGCCCATAAGTAGGTTTTAGACCAACAACGCCACAAAATCCGGCAGGTTGACGGATGGAACCGCCTGTATCTGAACCCAGAGCATAGTCAACAAGTCCGGCCGCAACGGCTGCCGCCGATCCACCACTGGAGCCGCCGGGAACCCGTTCCGGATCGATAGGGTTCTTCGTTGTTCCAAATGCCGAATATTCCGTTGAGGAACCCATAGCGAATTCATCAAGATTTGCTTTTCCTACAATGGTACCCCCAGCATTTTTAATGCGTTCGATGACGGTTGCATCATAAGGGGAAATATAGTTTTTCAGGAAATTTGAACCGCAGCTATTCGGAAGTCCTTTAACATTGATATTGTCTTTTATCGCGATCAATTTACCGGAGAGTGCACCCTGAACTGAGGCTTGTTGCGCGGAATGATTTTTAAGCCAAGATTCATCCACTGTAGTCATGATGTTCAAATCACGTGTTTCATTGTATTTTTTCAGGAAATCCTGGAGTGAAATTGTCATCATGTCCTCTTGACTCAACGGGTGAAGCGTAAAATATAATAGCCTATCAGTACTCCGATCGCACTCAGGAAATTAATATGGATGCGAAATCCAAGTGTAAATTCGATGAAGTATAAATTCAAAGTGAAATTATTGAATCCAATGGGAAAATTCACAGAAAAGAAATCTTTGACCGGTCCTGCGGGAAGAACATTTGCGAATAAATGACCCAATGCGCCTCCTACAATGGCTGCAATAATGATAATACCAATGACTCGTCCTATTTTTGATCCGTATTTCGCCATGAAGACCCCTTTTGACTTACCTGATCTCAGGTGTTTAACAGTAAGCTAAATATAACACTTCAAGTACAAAGTATAAAGGCAAAAATACAAAGCTTGTTCCTGGAAATTTGTGATGATTATATTGTGAAATATCATTGACATAATGAGTAGAAATATCGATTGAGTCAATACCAAGGCAAGCTGATTGACTCAATGCAAATTAATTCAATTGACTCAATCCCAATATCCATAATTAACTTTCCTCTGTCAATTATAAACCTTAATGCTTATCTTAATCCAATGAAGAACTATTATAAAATTATTCTCGATCATTTTGAAAAACACCCCAATGTTCGGCTGAAGATCAAGCAATTGGCAAAATCCATGAAGATAAGAAATGAAGATTACCCCTATTTTCGTGATGCCATAAAGCAATTGACCCATGAAGGTAAATTATTTCGCTTCGAGGGCAATATTTATGGCCTTATTGATCAAAGGGGAGAAGTGATCGGCACGTTGGATATGCATCCTCGTGGTTTTGCTTTTGTCCATACTCTTGATGCTCAGAAGATATTTATTACAGATTTTAATTTGGGAACAGCTTGTCATGGCGATACTGTTGCAGTCATATTGCATAAAAAACATGCCGGTAGCAAAGAGCAGGAAGGACATGTAAAACGTGTTATTTCCCGTGGGAAAGAAATATTCATTTGCACCTATCATGAATTGCGCGGATATAAACTTGGAATTCCGGCAATTTTTCATCTACAGACAGAAATTATTATTAATGATCTCCATGGACTTTCACCTGCAGAGGGTGATTACATTATGGTTCGCATCAACAGCTGGCGTAAAGGCGGCGAGAGACATCATGGTGAGATCGTTAGTATTGTTGGAAAAGATGATGTCCCCGAATTTGATGCCATTATGGTTGCAAATAAACATAATATTCCAGATTCATTTTCTCCGGAGACCTTGAAACAAGTTGAGGAAATGGATTTCGAGATCCCCGATGACCCTTTGCGTAAAGATATTCGTGACCTGGTTTGTTTTACAATCGATCCGGATGATGCTCGAGATTTTGATGATGCGGTCTCTATAGAATTGCTGGAAAACGGAAATTATCTTCTTGGTGTTCATATTGCAGATGTGAGTCATTATGTCAGGGAATCAACTCCGTTAGATGCTGATGCGCTCCATCGCGGAACTTCGGTTTATTTTACCGATCATGTGGTTCACATGTTACCGGAAAAGCTTAGTACTATATTATGTTCTCTTCAGCCAAATACGGATCGATTGGCAATGACAGCCATGATGACTGTTTCATCTGAAGGGAAGACGCTAAGTTACGAAATATTCCCTTCTGTTATCCATAGTAAGCAACGGTTTTCTTATAAACAAGCGCAGATTATTTTAGATAATAAAGAAGGAATATTCTATAATGAATTGTCTCACATGAGCAATTTAGCTAAGATACTCAAGAAAAAACGTAGCGACGAGGGAAGTATCGATTTCGATCTACCTGAACCGGTGTATGAGTTGAATGCTAAAGGAATTCCGGAAAGTATCAAACTCCGCGAGCGGCTCTGGACTCACCATATTGTTGAAGAATTTATGCTGTTGGCAAATCAAAGTGTCGCGAAATTTGCCAGAACCCGTGGAACAAAGGTTCCCTTTATTTATCGCATTCATGACATCCCCGAGGCTGATAACATATATGAGTGGTTTGCGCTTATGGATGCTTTTGGTGTGAATATCTCATTTTTTGGCATGCCAATAACCTCAAAAAAATTCCAGAAAACTCTGGAAAAGGTTATGAAGCAAAATGACAGCCCCTATATTATGCGTCTTGCTTTACGTACCATGACAAAAGCGAAATACAGCGTGAAACCCATTGGGCATTTTGGTCTGGCATTTGAAGATTACACTCATTTTACTTCACCGATCCGTCGCTATCCCGACTTAATGGTACATAGATTATTGAAAATGTATCTAAAAAGTCCCCGCATTGATCCCGAATTAAAGCAAAACCTCAAACTTGTAGCTAAAAAATCGTCAGAAGCTGAGCTTCGCGCTGTCCAGGCTGAACGTGAATATCACAAGATCAAGCAGATGCGATATATCACAAATCATATTGGAGATAAATTCACGGGTATAATATCAGGAGTAGCTCCCCATGGATTTTGGATAGAACTGGAAGATGTCTTTGTTGAAGGATTCGTTCGCAAGGAAAGTTTGGGGTCCGATATTTGGGATTATGAAAAACGACATCATCAAATGACAGGTCTCCGCAGCAAAAAACGCTATAGAATGGGAGACAGATTGGAAGTACGGGTTGTAAAAGTCGATATCAAACGCGGACAGGCGGATTTTGAAGTCGTGACCGGTGATCGGTAATCGGTGATCGGTGATCTGTGACCTGTGATCTGTGACCTGTGATCTGTGACCTGTGATTTGTAATTATTTACCAGTAATCATTTGTTTTGGATAAAGTTAATTTGTTAATCTGTTCTTTAAAAATCTTATTAAACCGCATAATTTTTGTCTAATAATACTAATTGATTTAATCATTTCGTCACTGTTACTGATATAATCTTGTCCTTTGGCAATTAATAACTAAGTTTCCAATTCTGAAGCGGATCCAATTGAGTAATTTAAAAATTTTATAAATTCTTTATCAGACCCCCTAGCTGCTCCTTCCGCAATATTGGAAGGAATTGACACAGCGGATCTTTGCATCTGTGAAGATAATCCAAAACGTTCATACTTAGGGAAGGTTTTAGTTAGCGAGTAGATTTCATTTGTTAAATCTATACTTTCTTTCCATACTTCAAGATCCTTATGTGTCTTCATTTAGTCCCTCCTTTTTTTATTATCTTGAAATAATAATAAGGGAATAAAATTTAATAATCAAATATCATAGTTAAATGAGTGATATACATCACAAGAATCATTAAAAATTAATTAATTTACTGATTACGGATCACCGATCACAGTTCACAGATAAAAAAAGCGGGAGCCAACATCCTTCAGCTAAGGCTTCTGGCAAGCCTGTAACAATAGGAGCAACTCCCGCTCTTACGAGCGTCGGTTGTCGTTTATTGTTACATATGAAATTCGCCAGAATTTAAGCTGTAAACGACGATGACAATTACGCGTAATCTAAATAATATTTACATGAAGAGCAATTAAGATTTAATATGGGAGTGAAACAATCATTTATAACTTTCTAATCTTATCTTTTGTTGTAATATGTTTATAGTAAAATATGACTTACGGTGATCATAATCACCAAAAGTAATAACCTATAGTGAATAGAATCACAAATGATCAAGAAAAAGAAATATATACTAAAAAAGCCATTTCTTCCGAAATGGCTGAATATAATTCACTTAGCTTTTCTATATTATTTCACCAATTCAAAATCAATAAAATCCGCATGATGGAAGATAATGGATTCCGGTGAACGTTTTTCGCCTGCGCCTTCTTTGGCATGTGTTGCGATCACGTGCATGACCTCTACGGGAATGTCATGTTTATACGCAAGCCCAACGCCACTGAAAGGGTGACGCAGGTACCTTCCATAACTTGATTTTACTGATCCTCCATCCACGATCTCATATTCCAGGAGTTTACCAACGTCTGCGAGCAGGGCACCCGCTATCAGATAATCCCGATTTACCGGAATACGACGTTCCTGGTGAAGGCTTTCTTGAACATCATCCACCGCCATACACATAAGGCAGACCGCACGAACGTGATGAATGAATGAAATAGTCACATTTTCAGCCAACAAAGTGAATGGTATTGCCAAAAGCAATTCTTCAGTCCAACCACGATAATCTGCTGCTTCATTCCAAATGTCGATGACTTTTTGTCTTAAACTTACATCTTTGATCTCATTGATCTCAGGTAGAATTTTCAGTACGTTCATTCTGTTGACCCTTCTGTTTATGTTGTTAACAAAAAAATGTACTGAGATTTCAAATAGTTTGCAAAATTAAAAATTAAAAAGTTGCATGAAAATCATGGAAATAATGAAAAATATTTTGTAAATGTTCTCTGTTCAAATTAAGGAGATCGATCAATGAGAATTTTACGCGTATTTATACTGGTTACTCTGTTCGTATTTAGTTTTGCTATTGAAGCTTCTCCGGAAGCTTTAGCTGCTTTCGATGCCAAGACATTCATTAATGATGAAAATGACACACTATTGTATCGCATGCTTGAACCACAAAAGAAATGCTTTCTTAAAAAATATCCTTTAGTAATATTTTTACATGGCTCCGGAGAACGAGGTAATGATAATGAACGCCAATTGATCTGGGGTGCAGGTGC
>JAIPIT010000093.1 GCA_021734505.1 Fidelibacterota bacterium
ACCGGTGAAACAGGCGAAACTTGTCTTTCGGTAAAAAGAAGTATTAAGGATAACGACCTGCGCGATCAATCACACAAGAAGCATAATGCGAGACTTGCAGATATGGAATGTTATGCCATCGCTGCGATAGCAAAAGAAAAAAACATACCCATGTCTTCCATGAAGATCACGACGGATTTTGCGGATTGCGAGTCAACGGAAATGTTTAAAAAGCAGATAGAAAAAAGCGCAAATAAACTATCAATTGAAGTTCAAAATATTATAAAAACAATAGAGGAGAAAATATGAAAAAGACAGTTTTACTCGTATTGGTCGGAAAACGCAAAGAAGCAGCAGTAAACCTTCAGAAGGTATTAACTGCATGGGGATGTTTGATCAAAACCCGACTCGGTTTACATGCCGGTGTGATGGAAAATTGTTCTGAAGCGGGCTTTCTCTTTCTTGAACTTTACGGTTCTGACGAAGATAATGCCGAATTGGCACGCAAAATAGCTGTGATCCCCGGTATTGAATCAAAACTTGTAGTGCTTGAGCAAGGTGATGACTAAATCATGATCTGCGATCAGTAAATGGTGAGCAGTTTGGGTGTTTGCCAGTTGTTGCCGTTCAATTAATAATTGAATTAAGGAGTAGTTATGGAACTTTTCCATCCTGAAGCCACGAATCAGGCTTTGAGTATTTTGCGTTCCGGTGAGAATTTTAACTGGATCGTTATTCCGATACTCGCTTTTGTAGTTTTTGTTTATTTAAGCGAAATTGAAAAGAAGAATTGGAAAGCCGTTGCTGCCGGGTTGGCATTATATATGACCCATTGGCTTTTCGAGATCGCAAATGCATTAATATGCAAATTTTCCGGACATGCCTTATGGACGGTCCCAACCGGTACTTCTTTTTTGATCCTCGTAGGAGTTGGCATTGAATTGAGTTTTATGTTCTCGGTTGCGGGTGTTATCCTGACAAAGTTACTCCCGGATGATCCTAAAACAAAAATATTGGGTATTGGAAGTCGTTGGTTTTTCGCAATCGTCAATGCGGCGTTGTTCGCCATTATTGAGATCTTTTTAGCCAAGACGCCCGCCTTTATCTGGGTCTACCCTTGGTGGAATTCATTGACAGTGTTTATATTGGTTTATATTCCCTTTTTCCTGGCGGCAAATTATGCTTATTACTGGGATAAAAAGAAGCAAGTTCGATTTATTGGAGGACTATTCATTTTGAATGCCGTATTGATGATCGTGTTTGCTGGAATATTGAAATGGATCTAAAGACGTGAGTTGTATCATATAAATCAATATAACTATCATTTCCAAAATTGAAGAGACGCAAGTTCTTGCGCCTTTTCAATTTTATAAAAACAAATTTTAATTCCTTTTTTTCAATCGCCAATGGTCTTATTATTTGAAACAAAAATTTGAGCAGGAAATGTCAGAAGTATTATTAAAAAATCGTGAACATACCCCCGGCGGAATTGGGGAAATGCTGGCCATTGCCTTGCCGATGGTCATATCCTATGCCGCCGATACGGTTATGACCTTTACAGATCGTATGTTCTTGTCCCGTTTAGGACCCGAGGTCATGAATGCCGCCATGGGAGGGGGCTTGACTTCGTTTATGATGATGACGTTTTTTCTGGGCCTAATCGGATATTCCACTGCTTTGGTTGCTCAATATTTAGGTGCAAACCGTAAGAATACATGTCCTACTGTTACAACACAGGCTTTGTTTATTGCACTTATTGCCTATCCTATCATTTTATTGATGAAACCCCTGGGAATCAAATTATTTGAAATAATGCATGTTTCTGCCGGACAAATGGAATACCAGATCGTTTATTTTAATATTTTGATCTATGGTACGATCATTGGATTAATACGTGCCGTATTTAGTTCTTATTTTTCCGGTATAGGCCGTACGCGTGTAGTTATGTTAGCCGGAATACTTTCTATGATCGTTAATGTAGGTGTAAATTATGTATTGATTTTTGGCAAGCTCGGATTTCCGGCCTTAGGAATTCGCGGTGCCGCATACGGAACAATTATCGGTGGAGTTTCGGGCTTGATCGTGTTGATTTTCGCATACTTCGGGAAAAAGAATCGAGAAGAATTCCATATCATGAAGTCTTTCCGTTATTATGGGCAGATCATGAAGAAGTTGTTAAAATTTGGCTATCCACCCGGGTTGGAATTTATACTGAATTTATTTGCTTTTAATTTAATGATCCTGATCTTTCATTCTATGGGAGATGCAACAGCAACCGCAACGACTATTATGTTCAACTGGGATAATGTGTCTTATATTCCATTGGTGGGAATTGAGATCGCCGTTACGTCCCTTGTAGGCAGATATATGGGCGCCCAAAAAGTTGACATTGCAAGCAAAGCAGCACTGTCTGCGTTTAAGACAGGGCTGATGTATTCATCAGTTATTCTTGTTTTGTTTATATTTTTCCCCGAACAACTTGTTCAGGTCTTTAAACCGACCGGTGCAAGTCTGGTGTTTGAGCAAGCAGTCCCGACCGCTGTATTTATGTTGCGGGTAGCGGCACTATATGTTTTGATCGAAGCTGCTATAGCAACCTGCGTGGGTGTGCTCCGCGGAGCGGGTGATACCCGTTGGTCTATGATCGCATCGGTGACCTTGCATTATATTATGGTGGGTGGTCTTTTTCTGGTGATCAAAGTCCTTCACATGAGCGCTCAAATCGGTTGGCTGGTGGTTGTATCTGTGTTTATGTTATTCTCTGTCGTTTTCTACTTGCGGTATCGCGGTGGAAAATGGAAAGAGATACGCCTTGTGGAAAAAAATGTTGAAGAAGCATAGGGGAACATAACAACTTATCTTCGTTAAAGACCGTTGGACAAGAATTGGAGAAACATGCATTTTATAAAAGATTATATTTTTGAAATATATCATTTGCTTCTTGAGATGGCGCCTTACCTGTTATTGGGATTTCTCATCGCCGGTATTTTGAAATTTACCTTAAAACCCGCAACGATGAAAAAACACCTTGGTGAAGCAAATCTTCGCTCGGTAGTAAACGCCTCTTTACTGGGAGTTCCCATGCCTTTGTGCTCTTGTGGTGTAATTCCTACGGGAGTTGGGCTTTATCGAAACGGCGCATCGAAAGGTGCGGCACAATCCTTCTTAATTTCGACACCCCAGACGGGTGTTGATTCTATTATGATCACTTATTCTCTGCTTGGCCTTCCTTTTGCCATTATCCGTCCGATCGCAGCTTTTCTTACGGGAATTGCGGGAGGTTTGATCACCAATAAAGTAGAGGGCGAAAAACCACATAAATTTGCAAATGGAACAGGTGAAGAAGACATGCCCAAGGGTTGGCGCAAGATACCTGCGATCTTAAAATATGCATTTGTTGATTTTATGGCTGATATCGCAAAATGGCTGGCCATCGGAATTTTGGTCGCGGGCTTGATCGCCGTTGTTCTTCCGGATGATTTCTTCCTGAAATATTTATCAAATCCCTATCTTTCCATGGCGGTGATGCTTGTTGCTTCAATTCCACTGTACGTTTGTGCCACAAGCTCAGTCCCCATTGCAGCAGCATTGATATTAAAAGGATTATCTCCCGGAGCGGCGCTGGTATTTCTAATGGCAGGTCCGGCAACCAATGCTGCAACGATCTCGGTAATTGGAAAGACACTTGGCAAAAAATCATTGATCGTTTATCTTGGAACTATTATTGTAGGCTCTTTTGCCGGCGGGATCGTACTGGACCAGTTTTTTCCCGCTTCCTGGTTTACCGGGATAATGGCAATGGGACAACATGATCACTCCATGCTTCCCGAATGGCTGATGATCGCTTCTGCTGTCGTTTTAACCGGATTGATCCTTTACACACTGATGGTCAAAATGATCAGGAAAATAAAAGGTAACAATGAATCATGTGAATCATGTGAGGTAACACTTATGCACGAAAAAACAAATCATCTTGTTCATATTGAAGGCATGACATGCCAACATTGCGTAATGAATGTAAAAAAAGGACTTTCTTCTCTTGACGGAGTGACCGAAGTTGTCGTAAATTTAGAAGCAAAATCTGCCCGGGTGATCGGAAAGGTTGACGCGGAAAAGATCAAAGAAGTAATTAGTGAGTTAGGCTACACAGTCAAAGGAATTGAATGAAAGCCATTATTCCCGCTGCCGGCATCGGCGTGCGATTACATCCTCATACATTAAATCGTCCCAAAGTGATGGTCCCTGTTGCCGGTAAGCCCATTTTAGAGCATATTTCAAACTCTCTTTTTGATGCAGGCTTTGATAAAATAGTCGTTATTGTTGGATATAAAAAAGAAGCTATTATCGACTATTTCGATGAAAAATTTCCCGAAAAATTTCAATTTCCCGTTCAGGAAGAGATGAAAGGCTTGGGACATGCCATTCTTTATGGATTAGAAGATAAAGACGAACCTGTAATGATCATTTTAGGCGATACTATTATTGATCTTGATATGTCTGAATTACAACATCCCAAATACAATATGATCGCCGTGGCTGAAGTAGAAGACCCCGGTAGATTTGGTATTGTTGAAACAGACACAGAGGGTTTTATTACCCGTATGGTTGAAAAGCCGGAAAACCCCAAAAGTAATCTTGCGATTGCGGGCGCTTATTATATTCAGAATCAAAGAAAACTTAAACAAGCCATAGAACTACTTATCAAAAATAATATAAAAACGCGCAATGAGTATCAGCTGACCGATGCGCTTGTTCTCATGATGGAAAACGGTGAACCGTTCAAAGCCCTCCCCATCAATGAATGGTATGATTGCGGTACCGTGGAAACATTGCTGTCCACATCAAAATATCTATTATCCAAAGGATCGGTCAACAAAGGTGAGTGTGTGAATTGCAAGATCATTGAACCCGTCTATATCGGTGAAGGAACTAAAATAGAGAATTCGATTATAGGACCTTATGCAGCGATTGGCAACGATGTTCATATCAGCGATTCTGAAATTAGCGAGAGTATGATCAATAACAATTCAAATATAATTGAATCAAATTTAATAAATTCAATTATTGGCTATCGAAGCACAATAGAAAATTATTTCGGAATTTTAAATATAGGTGATGATAAATCTAATACCAACTAGATCCATTGCCGCCGAAACTATGAGAGAGAACCATGAGTCTAAAGAGAGCACTTTTACTTTTCACTTATTTAATTTTAAATATATTATTTGCTTCAACAGACCTGCATACTTTCGTTCAACAAATTACGGAAGAAAGCATCAGAGATTATTTTTATCGGTCGGAAGATCCTTCCTGGGACCCGCTTAAATTTCATTATGGTAAAACAAGAGAAGAGGGAACAAACGGTCACGACAGTGCCAAAGTGTTTATTGAAAATACTTTAAATGATTATTTGGGCCCGGAAAATGTGTATGTCGATGAATTTAGTTGGCCAGATGGCACAGATGGAAAAGGATACAATATTATTGGCAGAAAGCCGGGTCAAGGCTCGGATATATGGATCGTGGGTGCTCACTATGATTCTTACGATATGGATTATACGGGTTCTGCGCCCGGAGCGAATGATAACGGAAGTGGGTTGGTTGGGCTACTCGAATTGGCTCGTATCATCAATACCCGGGAATCCGACGCAAGCATCTATTTTTGCGCGTGGGATGCAGAGGAACCACGCTCTTCTTCACACTCATGGGAAAATGAAAGTAGTTTTGGCAGTGACCTTTATAATGGGCCATCAGGTTCCAGAGCATGGGTTAACGATCATTTTACGACAAACCCTTTATTGGCCACCGGAGATACACTTCTTTGGCAAAACATTAAAGGAAATCTAAACTTGGATATGTTCGGTTATCCTGTTATTTCCAATACTTTATGGCTATATCATGGTGGAGATTCATGGAATAGTACGATCGATGAAAGTTCTAATTTTTATCCCTTGCTTACAACGTCAAACACATTATATCAAGATGCCATCACATATTTGCAAAATTATGCCTATGATGACAATAATCCCAGAAACTATATAAATGTTGTGGGAAAAGGAACTATGCAGTACAGCGATAATATTTCATTTTCCCGTGCCGGTATTGCTTCTTTGGAATATGCCGAATCCGATTGGAACTCAGATATTCATTATCATAAGTGGTCAGATTATTATCGGCCGGGTAGTGGTGATGATAACTTTGACGATGAAAACCCGCAAGTAAAATTTATAAGTATGGTCTTGCGTGGGGCAACCGCCCTACTGGCCGATACCGCAGGTGTAAACTTAAGCTCTGAAGTGCCATTGCCTGTAACTTTAACGGATTTTATTGCGATATCGGAACAAGAACATGTTTTACTATCATGGGTCACTGAGTCGGAACTTGAAAACCTTGGATTTATCATAGAGCGCAGAACAAGCTATGATCAACCATGGTCTGTTTTGGCATATTATTTGGATGATGCTGAATTGATGGGGCAGGGTAATTCGACATTAACGACAGATTATAGCTTTAAGGATAGTTGTGTGCAAATAGGGCAGCATTATGAGTATCGCCTTTCAGAGGTTGAGTTTTCAGGAAAGATATTGCCTTTAAAAAGTACATCGGTATTATTTCGGGACAAAAATTCAGAAAATGACTATATTTTAAATGAAAATGCTTATCCCAATCCTTTTAATCC
>JAIPIT010000011.1 GCA_021734505.1 Fidelibacterota bacterium
CAATTTACTGGTTAATGCAAGCTGACCCGCGATCCGGGAATAATTCTCTTCCGGGATGCGTTTATCGCGTACGCTGTAGGCATAATTTATATTATAGTCTAAGTGGTTAACTTCGCTTAATTTAAAACCGCCACCCATGTTAACTTCTTGATTATAGAAATTATATTTGAATTTGATGCGATGATTTTCTATTTCGGATTTGGTAGTCACGTTAATGATACCTGACGTAAGATCACCGTATTTTGATGAAGGAATACCGCGTATGATCTCGACCGACTCAATATTGTCGGCGGGTATTTGACGCATATCAAGACCAGAATTTTCAGTGGTTAATTGAGCTCCATTCGATAATGTTGTTTTAGTATCAATTTGAAGATTGGCATTATTAGATAAGGGGATATCGTCAACGCGGATCTGTGCACTGAAGAATTCGTTATCGCGGGAGTCGCCGTCGGCTTCGGAGCCACCTGTTGAAGTATTGGCACGGATACCAGTTTGTTTTTTCTCAGACATTCCAGGATTCTCAAAACGGATACCCGGAGTCAGTTGCATCACGTCACTGAGATTCGATGCTTGTAAATGCTCAATTTCACCACTTGAAATGCGCGTTTTCGTTTCGGCGTCCGTAGGTAATAATTCCCTGTCAGCCTGTACTACAATACCGCCGATCTCGAAGTATTCCAGGATCATGGTATAGTTTTTCTCGAGTATTTTACCGCTCTCCAAAACGATCTTTTCTTCTATTGTTTTATAGCCCATAAATGAAATATTGACCGTGTAGGATCCTGAAGGAACTTTTAAATTAAAGTATCCGTCTTTATCCGTAGCGATACCTTGCAAGGTCTCTTTAAGTATAATATTTGTTCCAACCAAGGGCTGTTTGTTCTCGTCGAACACATAACCCTTGAAGGTCGCAGGCTCTGCTGCAAGCAAGAGAGTGCATATTGTGAGTAGTAAGCATGCTTTTTTTATCATATATAAAACCTCTGTTATCAAGAAGATAATAATAGCACATATTTTGTTAAAAATCAAATGAATGTGTGAATTTAATGATGAATAATTGGGGGAAATTGTTAAGAAATTGTAAATCGTAAGACGTAAGACGTGAAAAGGCTGAGAAGATGAGAGAAGGAGAACTGTCATCCTAAATCCCGATGTGTCGGGATGAAGGATCTATTCTTAATTCGGACTTTTGTAACATGAATAGATCTTTCGACTGCGTTCCGATTTATATCGGAACTTCGCTCAAGATGACAGTTTTTTCTTTGCCTCTCCGTGCTCAGCGCCCAGCGCTCAGTGCATATAAAAAATGCCCCGACGTTTCCATCAGGGCATTACATTATTTGAAATGTTATTCAGATTTAATGGTTTTTTAATCTTCCGGTTTGATCAACAATACTCCGATCAATCCGAAAACACCGGTAAAAAGGACAACAACATAATCGAACCAGGGACGTTTGCGAGAGAACAGCAGTAAAGCAAGCAGAGATACCGCTATACCTATCAAACCATGCCACCAGAAGATATCCATCTGAAGTTTGACATACTGCATTGGGTCATAAGTGCTTAACTCAAAAGGAAAGAGAAAGCTTTTTACAATAGGTGCAGGACGTTTATCATAGGGCGTCCAGGTTTCAACATGTTCCGCAATTTTTTTAAAATCATTGTTCAGAATGATCAATTGACTAAAACCATCTCCGGAGATATTAATATGTTTATCGACAGGATAAATATAGAAACGGATCGTCATTTCATTAGCAACATAATCATATTTTGCATTATTACCGCCGGTTGGGATCTGACGAAGTTTATAATCATCGTAAGTGATCAAATACAGGTCATTATCTTCAGTTAATATCCATCCGTAGAACTCTTTTCGCATATTTTCGCTTATGAAAATCTGTCGTACTTTAAGTTTTGTATCTATTCCCGTATTAACGCAAACCGGCTCATCTTTGATCATTTTCAGATGAAATATCTTGTTTGTAGCATCTTTAATGAAGTAGCCCTCGTCAAAAGGTTTACGGTTTGTTTGGTTCGCTGCAGCCAGTTTTGCCGGGAAAGTAAATCCTGCTGCAAGCATCGCTTCCTGGAACTTGTGGGATTTTTCTTCCAGCACAGAATTTGAAGCCGGATCAAGGAACTCAATCGTATTGCTTATCCGGAATATATCGTCCGGGATCTGTAATGACGCATAATCTCCTTCGGCCTCGAACATAATATTCAGTGGGACGGTAGGGGGATCTATATCTTTAGGCTGGATGCGGACCATCTGAGAGTTTTGCCGGATATTCTTTGACGTCATTTCAAAGCCCTTCAGCGTAAGGGGTAATTCACCCCATTTTTCAAGGTTCGCATAATGCATAAAAGGTAAGAGTTTGTAATATTCACGTTCGGAATAGTTATTTCCTTTTATGTCCATGTAATCGATCTGTCCCATACCATAATATTTTGTATAGACAAATTCATCGATCACGGAAGAATAGCTCAAGCGGGGAGTATTTTCCTTCTTATCAAAAAGCATCGAAAAGAAATCCGGCAGATAAAGCGCGGACACAATGACCATAAGAAGGATGATCGTATATCTTGATATTTTATTTAACATAACATATACCTAAGGTTTTAAAGTTATTTGGTTCCACGGCGAAAACGATGGCCGGCGAACATGACAGTCAGAGGCATCACCGCAACGATTAGAATTAATGCCCAAAGATTTTGGTACTGATCATAGGTTGATGCCCGAAAGTTCAATTCGATCAATCCATAAGATATAACGGCATAAATTATTCGATAGATCCATGAGGGTTCAAGAATGATGAAGGCAGTCATAAAATATATGGCTGATCCTCCCAAGAACCACGGAATCGTTGACATCAAAACCTTAGTGACGATTTCAGTCGGGTAGGTCATTGAAATGACCATCCAAAGACCAAAGAAAAGAAAAACGATCTCAGCTAAGAGGAACATATAGCCGAAGCCTGCCGATGAGATGAGTAATTTCTTTTCTGAGATCGGCAAATGATAAGATAAACGCATGCGCTTATTGGTCATTTCCGGTACAAATTGGATCAAAGCAAATGCCAATCCGGTTATAAGAGGAAGCACTTTTACGAAGACGATGTTTTTCAACAGAAGACTTTTACCGATCACATACATCCAGTTCTGAAAAGCGCCTTGAAATTCGACGTAATAATTGATCATACCGATCGTGTAGGCTAGTGAAAGCACCGTTAATGCGGCGATCACGATCACTGCCCAGCGCAGTTTGATCCATTCTTTATATAATATTGCTTTTAACATAGTGACACCTTTGATTAATACTTTCCGGTCAAGCCGATGAACGCTTCTTCAAGACTCATAGGGATCTCAGTGAGTTTCTCAATTGTAATACCCAGAGTTTTAAGATGCTTTATAACGTCGGCCTCTGATTTAAAAGAATAGAGTGTGATCTTGTCATTATAATATTCAACATTAGTGATCGTGTTATCATCTGCTTTGATCACACCGTTAACATTGGCATTACGGAATTCAAAACGATGGAAATCTTTTTTCAATGTTGTCAATGGCATTTTCAGCAAGAGTTTTTGATAACCCATGATAATGGTATCATCAGCGACTTTTTCCACATCCTGAATAATATGAGACGTAAGAAAGACAGTTTTATTCTTTTCACGAACATATTCCTGTAGATAGTCGATAAATAGAGCACGATATCCGGGGTCCAGACCCATTGAGTAATCATCAAGGATCAACAATTCCGGGTCTTGAGCAAAAATAAGACCTAAAACAACCTGTGAACGCTGTCCGCAGGACATATTCTTGATCTTGTGATTATCTTTTAGGCCGAGTTTGCCCATCAGATCCCAATAGTAGTCCGCTTTCCAATTCGGAAAAAAGCGTGCATAAAAATTCTCGACCTGTTTAATGGTCATGAAATCATAAGCTAGATGACCTTCATGCAAAAGACCGATCTTTTGACGTGTTAAGGGTGAAAGTTTGTGAGATTCTTCACCGAGTACCAGGCACTGTCCGCTGGTAGGACGCAGAAAACCCATCAAAATATTGATGGTGGTGGTTTTTCCCATGCCGTTCTTGCCGAGAATACCAAAGATCCTGCCTTTTTCGACCTTTAGGTTAAGATCGTTCAAAACCAATTTGTCCCCATAATAATGGGTCAGGTTCTTACATTCAATAACGTGTTCCATACATGATTCCTGATTTTTTACTTAAATAACGCTGGGAATATAGGATAATTGAAGTAAAACTGCACATAAAAATATTGCAATTAAGTAAATATTATTTATAAATTAACAGCTTACATGAAGTAATTAAGGTAAATATGAAAAAAACACAACGATTTATCATTTGTTTCACGCTATTGTTTATGATGTTCATTGGACAATTATCTGCCGCAACTGTACGCGGATATGTCCGTAATTATAATGGGAATTCTCCCATTATCGAGGCATTGGTAGCGATCGAACCGCAGAAAGGTACTGAATTCAGGGCACAGACTATGACGGACCGTGATGGCTTTTTCGAATTCAAGGAAGTTCCCGAAGGCACCTACAAGATCGCCGGTATGAAGGAATGCTTTTATTCCAACAGTCTTTTTGATTTCTATATTTCAGATGAAGGCGTATATAATGTAAAAGTAAAACTTATCGAGAATCCTAAGGGTACTGACGACATGTCGTATTGTTTCATGATCGGGGGCATAGAAGTGGAAGCTGCCGGCCGGGATATCGTTCCCGAAGAGATCGCAACTACACGTAAAATTGATGCCGGTGAGATAGACCATCTACAGGCATCAAATCTTGGGGATGTACTAACCTTGGTTCCCGGTGTGGAAAAATCCGGACAGATGGGACTTGCGTCGCAGCAGAATGTCGGATTGAGAAAAGTCAAACGGTCTGATTCCGGTCTTTACGGTTTCGATTCCTTTGGTACATCCGTTGTTGTAGATGGAAATGAGATATCAGGAGATATGCAAGCCTCTGGATATGTGAGCGGAACAGGTGATCAGAGTGGTACGGACCTTAGAACGATACCAGCAGACAACATTAAATCCGTTGAAGTCATCACCGGTATTGCTTCGGTGGAATATGGTAATTTCACAGACGGTATCGTTAAGGTTGAAACAAAAAAAGGAAGTGTCAATCGCCGTTTCAAAGCGAAGTTCAATCCCGACACAAAAGGATTTTCCTATAATGGTGGATATAAGTTCGGAGACGATAATACCGTTTTTGATTATCATGTAAACTATTCCTACAGTGAACGCGATCTTAGGGAGATCGGTGATGAGTACCAGCGCATTTACGGATCTGCCAATTTAAGCAGGTCTTTTTTGGACGATAAACTTGACTCCCGTTTGGGTTTGACGTATACGCGCATTTTTGATGATACCGAACCCAATAACGAATACCATATGCAGAATACAGATCGGGGATTTAGCACCTCAGGTAAATTGGATTTAAAATATACGACGGATAACAATGTCCGATATGAATTGTTAGCCGGATTGGATTATAAAAACGAAGATGTTGTAAAACAAAAAATGGTCACCGATCAGCTTTTTCTACCTATGGATGCCGATATAAGCAGTATAGACCAAAGTTATTGTACCATTACGCCGATCTATGATACCGTTTACGTTGCCGATAGCGATACGATCGATTATATCGATAGTTCTCTTATGGTGTATCCTTATAATGCGACCGCCACTCAAAATGGTGAAGAATGGGATGTTTCTTTTAAGCTGAAAAGAAAATCAACGGTGGAGTTGGGCAAAACGAAAAATAACCTTCTGTTCGGCTTTGAAACCGATTATGAGAAGAATACCGGAGAAGGGGTGGTTCTTGATTCCGTTTTTAATTATTATGGAAATGAATCGACCAAACGCTCTTACAGTTTTGACAATTTCCCTGCTAATATCAAATTTTCGATTTATGCCGAAGATAAAATATCATTCAAATTCTTCAAGAGGAAAATGGATATATTGATCGGATTACGTTACGACCTGATCAATCCCGAAAAATTCAAGATCTCTTTCGATGAGGGCTTTTCATTGTTTGATGCAAAACAGGGGGATTTCTTTAGTCCGCGTTTCAACATCAAATATCAGATCAGCGATGATTTGGCTCTGCGTATGGGTGTAGGGCAAAGTGTCAAATCCGTATCGTTGACCCAAATATACAAAGTACCTATGCATATTGCCTATTTAGATACGTCTACAAATCAAATTGCCGAAAAAATATTTTATCAGATCAACGAAAATTTGAAATCCTATGTATCTCAAAAGGCAGAAGGTTCCCTTGACTGGCGTATCAATGACCTGGTGGGCACTTCACTGACCGGGTATTATTCCCATACCAAGGACAGGCCTCAATCTGTGAACTATCCCGATGGATATGATATTAATCCCGATACGATCAATATTCAATATATTTATTCCATCTATGAAAATGCCGGTTGGGCTGATGATTACGGAGCGGAATTGACATTCAGGACAAAACGGATCAATGATTTAAAATATGCATTAAATGCCATATATCGTTTCAGCCGTACCGGTTCTGATGCTTCGATTTATGATTCAGACTACCAGGCAACCTCATCCAATTGGGAATTGTGGTATCCAAAATATGTCGAATGGCAAAGTAAACTGGTTTTGGATGGACAAATATCCTATCTGAACCAACGCTTCGGGCTTTGGGTGACAATGGATGTTCAATATACGCCGTTCTACAAAAGACAAAAAATATTCAGCAGCGTCGGTGTTGAACAAACTAATGAATACGGTGATGCCTATATAAATTATCAGGGAATGTCATATTGGTATGATGCCGAGATGTTCAACTATACCGGCCAGTGGCTAATGAACCTCCGGCTTTCCAAGTCATTGGGTAATAATGCCGAGGTGTCATTATATATTAACAATTTTTTTGATAATCGAGCTACTTATGTTAGTCCTTTTACCGGATCTCAGATCAACCTGAATTCGCCGATCTATTACGGACTTGAGATGAGCGTTCAACTATAAAGGTATGGATGATGAAAACAATTAAAACATGGATCATTTCAATCGCCGTAATCCTATTCTTAGCTTCATGTTTCCTGAGTCTTGATAAGCCTGCTCAGAAAGACGGTTTAGCCAATATTGCTATCACTGTCAAAGTGGATACCAGCGACGGAATGGAATTAGCCATCAATGTTCCCGTAACACTTGAAACCTACGATTATAATATTAAGACCCTTTACGATACGACCGATTCAAACGGCAGAGTTGAATTTCGTAATATTCCTTTTGCCAGCTATATGGTAAGATCATTTATTGATATTATTTTCGAAGACGAAACAAGAAAGATCGGTGGAGCTGTCAAGGTCGATGTTTTTGCGGGTGATGACTATGACAGTATAAAGGTAGACTCAATTCAGATGGGTTCCTATAAAGGGCTTAAAATTAACGAAATGTACAGTGCCGGTCCCATTAATAATATCTTTTATTTTTATGATCAGTTTTTTGAGTTGTATAACTACTCCGATACAACGGTATATCTTGACGGTATGGTCTTTCTGAGATTGGGTACATCGGAATTATTTGCAGATACCTTAAGAGTTACCAATATTTATCAGTTCCCGGGTACGCCTAAAACCGGGCGAGAATATCCAATGGGTCCGGGAGAATTTGTCGTACTGGCTCAAAAAGCATTCAATCATAACCTCATTGGTCCGATCAAAGGGAAAACGGTTGACCTTTCAAATGCTGATTGGGAATTCTTTAATATGATCGAACCGGGTGCTTATAATAATCCCAATGTACCCAATATTACAACAAACAATGGTCAGGTAACCCAAAAAAGTAAAGTCGATTTCATGGTAGGAGTTACCGGAGACGGTATTGCCCTATGTGACGGTACCGATTATGACCAGACCGATGGTATTGATATCAATACCGTGATCGATTGTATCGAAATCAGTAGCAGCCCAACCCATACCAAGGAAGTACCCTATTCTTTGGATGCTGATTTTGGAGGTATTGGCTTGACTAAATATTCCGGACAATCTGTAGAAAGGCTTTGGCCGGGATTTGATACGAACAATTCAGCTATAGATTTTATTATCAGAGAAAAACCAACACCCGGATATCAATATGAATCAAACAATTAAAATATTTACTATAGCTATCCTCATATTTTCTTCCGTCTTTGCTTTTGAAGATGATTTCTCAAAGCAGGTCAATAAACTGGAAATGCTGAAAGATCCAATGAATACTTACTTTTTCAGCCACAATCCTGCAAACATGCTTTATAAAGAGAATAGTGAAGTATATTATGTAAAAACGGTCTTCGGCAATAATGGCTATCACCGTGTATACGATGCAGCCACTTTTCAGAATTACAAAGCCGATTACAGCACTTTGCGTATGATCGATGAGTCTTCATTTCTTTTGGCAAGTATCACGTATGATGATCTTCGTATGAAGGATATGTACGGCTCAAGGGAAAAAGATTTTTATGACGATTATTTTTCTACGATCGATTCTTCAGGTGGCAACACTGCATATTACGGTCCTCAATTGTCAATTCTCTACAATGTCAAAATAGCAGATGATCTTTATTTTGGCGTAAAGGGGAATTATGGCGTCGAGCGCGGATTGAAGGACACATTTCCCGAGACGATCACGATCATGCGAAATTCCACATATCATTTGGGTTTGGATTATCGCAAGGAATCCTTTGGGATCGGTTTGCATGGTCGGTATTATGACGATCAAACATACTATGAATCCGTAAAAAGCTATTCTGAAGTGATTCCCAAAACTTACATGGGATATAATGTAATATATAATGAGAGCCCTTCTTCGACGTCCAAGAAAAAAAGAGACAGAAATGGATTGGAATATGGCGGACATGTAAGATTGAATAAGGGTGAATCAATAATATTTACGACAGGCATTACCGGATTATACAGATCATCAAGTTCAGAAATGTATACCTCTTACAGTAAACCAAGGGGACAATGGGTAAGACAGGGGATAAACCTTTGTTCAGGTGTAACTGTCAATCCGTCCAGACTAATAAGCATCCAGATCGATGGTGAGTATCTGGGCTATTATGATTGGGGTGAATCACTGGTGACCAATACTCTGATATTGGAGAACTGGGAAAAAATGGGTCACTTGGGACTAAGTGTCCTGTATCAGCCTTCAATGGCACTAAAAGCTTATTTAGGTAGCAAGATCGGGAGTGTATCGTATAAATACTACGAATATATCCAGAGCTTTGAGGACATCAGATCCGGAGTGGAGTGGAACGTTTACGGCGGAACTGAATTATATATTTCTTCAAAAACTAAACTAAACATTAATTTGGAATTTGGAAAAGAAGTCCCCAAATTTTATTGGGATATAGAATATTTTCAATATACGGGTGTAATAATAAATCTTGAACAATTGTTTTCTTTCGGTTATATTGCGTTGAAATTTGAAAATATTAATAAAAAACCATCGAATGGTAGTGAAAACATAAGTAATATGCAATTTGGACTATCATATCACAGAAAATAAAAAATTTGTAATTAATGAATCTTAGTCAAAAAAGGAGACAAAGATGAAGAAGATGATAACGATACTTACGTGTCTGATTTTTGCCACAATGGCATTCGGACAGTGGGAAACGGTCAAGGGTCCGGTCGTATTTGACTACCCGGCTGACGCAGTGGCATTAAATGCCACAACCATTTTAACAGTCAATGGTAATGTTGTTCAAAAGACAACTGATTTCGGAGCACATTGGACAGAAATATTGCTACCGGATGACGTTTCTTTGACTGCTATTGACGCGGCAAACGAAACTGTTGCATATGCCTGTTCAGATGACGGTTTTGTATACAAAACCATCGATGCGGGTGATACTTGGACTCAAGTTGGAGATACCGCACAATTCAAGATTGATATGGATGAGATCGACGTTTTGGATGCCAATACCGTATTCATTTCCGGCGGAGCCGGATCGTCTGCAACGGGTTATACCGGTTGGTTTTTTAAGACCACGGATGGTGGTGCCAACTGGGACACGACTATCGTGAGTGATCAAATTCTCGATGGTGATGTTGCATTTAACGATGCATTGAACGGGATTGTTTTTGATGACGGTACAGGCGGAATTATTCACACAACGCATGATGGCGGAGCTACATGGTCAGAGTATGCAGTAACTGCTCCGTTTGGGATAACATCAAAACGTATGTATACCGGTATAGCAGCCGGTGCAAATACATACTATATCGGTTCATATTACAATGTGATCTGGAAATCAACCGATAATGGTGATACATGGTCATGTATCAGTGAATATACCTATTTCCTGGAATATGTAAAAAAAGTGATCGCTTTTGATGAAAATACGATGATGGCTTGGACATCATTATCCAATATCCTTACCACCACCGACGGTGGTACAACTTGGGATACTTTGAGAACAGGTACTGCTCAATCCGGGCAGACAATGGCTTTCAGTTCATTGACCAATGGTATGACGTGGTCATCTAATGGACAGGATTTCTCAACGGTCGACGGCTCAACATTTGTCCCGATGCACGATTGGCCGGCCGTTAGTCTTTACGGCATCGCTTTCCCTGCACAAGATAAGGTCTTTGTAACAGCTACCTCCGGCGGTGAAGTTACCATGAGCGATGATAATGGTAACACATTCTCATATCCCAGCAATGTTCCGACCGGATTTACATCATCAATATATAAAACTGAATTTATCAGTGAAAATGTAGGTCTTATCGGTGGTTCATCCGGTTATATCGGAAAAACAATTGATGGTGGTGAAACATTTACAACCATTCCTACGCCAATGGCGGAATTAAGCAATAAACACATCAATATGATGCACATTGCACCGAATGGAGATATCTTTGCCGGCGGTTCAAGCGGTTTGGTTATGAAAAGTACCAATGATGGCGACACATGGGAAATGGTCAGTATTGAAGCAACGCAGACTGTCTATGACATGTGTGTCTTTAGCAATGGCATGGCCATGTTGGGACAGGGTTCTGGCCAGTTCTCAGTCAGTACATCAACTGTTTTGGATACATTTGAAATGGTAGCCGATTACGGTTCACAATCATTCCGCGAAGTTAAAGAACGCAATGGTGTTGTTCTTGTTGCCGGAACTGACGGTGTTTACAAAACAACAACAGATGCATTGGATACACTTATTCAAATATTCGTTGAACCAAATACGAAAGATATGTATTGCATAACATTTATCAATGATTCGCTTGTCTATGCTGCCGGTGAACTAGGTTTGGTTTATGTATCAAGCGATACAGGCGCGACCTGGCAAGAAGTTCCAAATGATGCTGAGAAAACAATTCAGGGTTTGCGTTTTAATGGCGAAAAACTTTGGGCTGTAGGACAAGAAGGTATTATTATGTACTTGCAGGTTATTGAAACAGGAATTTCTAAAAGCGGTATTCCTGATGAATATGATCTTGCGCAAAACTACCCGAACCCCTTCAATCCTGTAACAACATTGAAATTCCAGGTTCCGAACGCCGATATGGTCAATATCAGTGTTTATAATGTTACCGGACGTAAGGTTGCCAGTTTAGTAAACAAACAACTTGAAGCCGGTTTCTACTCTGTCAACTTTGATGCAAGCGCACTCCCAAGTGGCATATATTTATATCGCCTCACTGCCGGTGAGTTCTCTTCAGTCAAGAAGATGACATTGCTTAAGTAAGCCGCTAAAGGATATAAATAAAGGGCTGAGTAACATCAGCCCTTTTTAGTTTTAGGGGTGATTGGGTTTTGTTAAGATTTAATTAAGATCGACTCAATGATAACAATTAGGTTTGAGTCAAACTGAAAAGTTATCATTGAGTCAATCATAACAATTGGGTTTGAGTCAAACTGAAAAGTTATCATTGAGTCAATCATAACAATTGAATACGACTTGAAAATTTGAGTCAAAATTAAGTATCTATTAATTGTTTATCTCGCTGAACGCTTTGTATATTTGTTAGTTAAAATTAAGGACTAAACATGAAGAAAAAATGGTTTCACAATAAGACAAGAATGATCATTCAATTGCTGATCCTTGCACTTGTTGTCGGTACGCTTATCCTCGGTGCCGTAAAAGCAAATTTTAATCCGGATATGGAAAAATACTGCCCATTTGGCGGTCTTATGTCTTTCGGATCAAAACTGAACATTGGTACAATGTCTTGTGCTATCAGTGAAACTCAGGTCTTTATCGGACTGGGTATTGCTCTGATGATCGTGCTTGTAGGTAAACTGTTCTGTAGCTGGATTTGCCCCGTGGGAACGGTTAGTGAATGGTTTAATAAAATTGGAGAGAGACTGGGTGTTTCATTCACCATAAAAGGTATTGTTGATCGCATCCTGAGACTTGGAAAGTATGTGCTGCTTTTCTTTGCGGCATATATAACCATGAATAGTTCCGAATTATGGTGCAAGAAATTTTGCCCCTATTTTGGATCGGTCAGCGGATTTAATGTTGATACAATATTGCTATTCTCCCTTTTATCTATCGGAGCAGTCGTCATAGGCTCGATCTTTATAAAGAAGTTCTGGTGTAAATATGCCTGCCCTCTTGGCGCATTGAGCAATGTCTTTGCAAATATATTGATCACAGGCCCGATCATTATCATCTATGTGATCCTCTTGCTTGTTGGTGTTAAAATTCCATTGTTCTGGTTTCTGCTGGTTGTGATTGCCGCTTCGGCTCTGACTGAATCACTCAGATTAAAGCTCTTTTCGATCTCACCTTTCAAAATTCGACGCGGTGAATCCTCATGTACCTCTTGCAAGGTTTGTGATACAAATTGCCCCGAAGGAATTGAAGTCAGCAAACAAGATCCGGTAACTCATCCCGATTGTACCCTTTGTCTGGATTGTGTAAAAGCTTGTCCGGTAAATGATACTTTAAAAGTAAAAGGCGGCCGTTGGATGCCTCCGTTTGTATTGCTTATTGTCATTGCATTGGCATTGATCCTGGCAAAGCAATTTCCTATGACAACTCTGTCTGAACGATGGGGCACATACGAAACGGCAGATTCACTCAAACATATTGAAAAAGTCGTATTTGAAGATCTGATGTCCGTGAAATGTTTCGGTTCGGCAAATTCGATGAAAAACCGTGTATCACGCATACCCGGGATCCTCGGAATGGATGCTTGGGCATCAAAACATAAAGTGACCTTATATTACGATACGGCTACGTTAAGCGAAACAGACGTCAAACGTGCCGTGTTTACCCCATCACGCTATAATATTAGAAAAAGTGTAATGCTTGAAGATGCCCCCGAAACCCTTGTAGGCTATCGAGTGGGTGTATGGGAACTCTGGGATGGGACCGATAATGCTCATATTTATCGTATGTTAATGGCTAACAAGGGCATTTACGGTTTTTCAACAGAATTCGGAGAACCGGTGTATGTAATCGTTTATCTCGATCCTCTAAAAGTTCAGCCTGAAGATATCAAGGCACTGATAGAAGTTACTAAATACGAATATGAACAAAAAGGTGAAAAGATCGTTCAAAAGGTCGATTTTAAGCTGGAAGGCAAGGGAGAGTATGTAGATACACTTACCTATTTGGATTACAGAAAACTGTTTTTCTCAGCTTATGATAGAACTTTCAATAACTATCGGAAACAGGATCCCGAAAAGATGAATGTATTTGAAGTGGGTTTCCCGAATGCGGAAAATTCTGAAGTCGTTCGTAAAATGAGCTACCTGACTTCCCACATGTCATTTGAACCCGGTGCGGTTCGCGTAAGCACTGAGTTTACGGATCACCCCGTATTACTGGTTTATTTTATGGCCGACAGTACCAACGGTGAAAACATTATGATGCATCTCGAGAAAGATATGCTGACATGTATGTTGCGCGACGGTTCAACCAAAGAATATGAAAATATCTTTGAGTTTGAAGAACCCTTTACGGTAAAACCTGCTAAGTAATTTAACATAACATATTTGTAGAGACGCGATTTATCGCGTCTCTTTTTTTTTTATGCCGTTAATTTTCCCGGTTTTCCGGTAACCCCGGGTTTAAACCCGGGGCTATCCCCATTCGCCATCAATTATTCCCGACCCCCGACCCCTGACAGCAGGTTCACAATTTTCTTGCCATAAGTTATTGATAAACACTATATTGATAATGAACTAAAAACATTTGCTTTCGATAATATATTTACTATATTTCTGAGCTATTTTGGAGATTGGAATGCTTGAACAGTTACGGGATAATCTACAGACGATCTTTAAAAACTTACGGGGCCAAGGCAAGATCACGGAACAGAATGTGTCTGAGGCATTACGCGAGGTTCGCAGAACCCTGCTTGAAGCCGATGTCAATTATACCGTGGCCAAGTCGTTTATCGCCCGGGTGAAAGAAAAAGCCCTGGGTGAAAAAGTCCTGACAAGCATCACTCCCGGTCAGTTGGTGGTCAAGATCATCCATGATGAAATGATCAACCTTCTGGGCGAAGCACACGTTCCTTTACAACTTGATGGTCTTCCTCCCGCCATGATCATGGTGGTTGGCTTGCAAGGGTCCGGTAAAACGACCTTTGTGGCCAAACTGGCGAAGCAATTGAAAGCATCGGGCAAACGTCCTATGGTGGTTGCAGCAGACATTTATCGTCCTGCCGCGATCGATCAATTGGTGGTACTCGGTCAACGGATCGGGGTGCCGGTTTATAAAGAAGACAGTAAAAATGCCGTGAAGATATGCAAGCATGCGCTAGCAGAAGCACGACAAAGTGATGTGAACGTATTGATCTTTGATACTGCGGGTCGATTACATATTGATGACACCATGATGGACGAAGTGGGTAATATTCATAAAGAATTAAAACCTAAAGAAGTCCTATTCGTGGCTGACGGTATGATCGGACAGGATGCCGTGAATGCGGCAAAGGCTTTCAATGAACGATTGGATATCACGGGTATTGTTCTGACCAAATTGGACGGAGATACACGGGGTGGGGCAGCATTGTCAATCCGAAGCGTTACAGGAAAGCCGATAAAATATATCTCTCTTGGTGAAACATTAGATGATCTGGAAATTTTTTACCCGGATCGTTTTGCCAATCGCATTCTCGGTAAGGGCGATGTTGTCTCCCTGGTTGAAAAGGCTCAAGAGGCCTTTGATGAAAAAGAAGCCGAAAAACTGGAAATGAAGATCAAGAAGAATACCTTCGATCTTCAGGACTTTCAGAACCAACTGAAAAGCCTGAAGAAGATGGGACCGCTTTCTTCTTTGGTTGACATGATCCCCGGAGCACAAAAACTTAAAAATGCTCAAGTGGATGAAAACCAGTTTGCTCGGACACAGGCTATCCTGAATTCGATGACAATAAAAGAAAAGGAAAAGCCGACTATCATCAATGCAAGCAGGCGGAAACGCATTGCTTTTGGCTCCGGCACTCAGGTAATGGATGTCAATCGACTCTTGAATCAGTTTGATCAGATGAAGAAGATGATGAAACGAGTAAATAAAATGAAACTTCCAAAACAGGCAATGGGAAACATGAATAACTTGCCTTGGAACTAAAGGAGAACAACAGTGTCAGTACGGATTCGGTTAACAAGAATGGGAAGAAGGAATCGTCCTTTTTACCGTGTAGTAATCGCAGATTCACGAAGCCGCCGCGACGGTAGCTTTATTGAACAAATTGGAACGTATGATCCAATTAAATTAGATAAAAATTTCACAATAAATGAAGATCGCGTCTTTCATTGGTTGAAAGTTGGCGCACTACCTTCGGATACAGTAAAACGCTTACTGTCTAAAGAAGGCATTATGCTGAAATGGCATCTCGAATCAAGCAATCTTACAGAAGATAAAAAGAAACAAGAACTCCAGAAATGGGAAATGGCTAAAGAAAACAAAGAAAAAGCCAAAGCCGACAAAAAAGCAGCTAAAAAAGTTGAAAAGGTTGAAGAAGTTGAAGAGGTTGAAAAAGCCGCTCCAGTTGAAGAAGCCGCTCCAGCAGAAGAAAAAGCGGATGAACCTGTAGAAGCTGTTGAAAAAATCGTCGCTGAAGTCCCCGTTAAAGAAGAAACCGCTCCGGTGGAAGAAGTTGTTGTAGCTCCAGCAGAAGAAAAAACCGAAGAAGTAGTAGAAGAAGTCGTTGAAGCTTCTCCCGCTGCAGAAGAGGTAAAAGAAGACGTTGCCGAGGAAGCTGCTCCAGTTGAAGAAGCAGTTGCTGAAGAAGTTGAATTACCGGAAACAAAAGAAGATACACCCAAAGCTGAGTAAGATCGGTAAAGGGGATAGATAACCAACAGCAAACAAAGAACTAGAAATTCAAATTGAAAGGGATACTATGCAAGAATTTGTAGAATCGATTGTGAAACGTTTGGTTGATAATCCGGATGAAGTTAAAGTTACCAAGATCGAGAGCGAAAATAATACGATCTATGAATTGACAGTCGCTCCTGAAGATCTCGGTAAGGTCATTGGAAAACACGGTCGGACCGCACAAGCCTTGCGAACACTGTTAACGGCAGTTTCCGCAAAGGCAGGAC
Organism: Fidelibacterota bacterium; assembly: GCA_021734505.1. Classification (GTDB taxonomy): domain Bacteria; phylum Fidelibacterota; class Fidelibacteria; order Fidelibacterales; family Fidelibacteraceae; genus M50B103. The sequence continues at coordinate 16,574 of JAIPIT010000011.1, forward strand.
TAACGCGTTCGACACTAGATATTATCGATAGATAGTTCAGAATAACATGCCTTTTACGATCATTGCTTATATTGGAAAGTCCTATGGTCTAGGGGGTAAATTTTATCTTTCTGAACCGAAGATAGACGCTCAGGCGTTACGCTCATTGAAATATGTATATGTTGGCAACGGTGTTGAACCGGATGAGGTTCTAAAGATCAGCTCGGTGGAAGAGCGTGGTACACGATTGTGTATCGGGCTCGAATCGATCGATTCCAAGGAACTGGCCATCCGATTGACACATAAAGCAGTATTTATTACGGAGAAACAGGCAAAGCTCTTACCGGAGATTAAAGAGGATATATCTTATATCGGTTTCCGCGTCCTTGAGGATGGGGAAGAATTAGGTACGGTAACGGAGTGGCTGTCTCAGCCGGCACAAGACATCATAACATTTACGACAATGAACGGATCAACTGTAATGGTTCCCTTTGTCGACGAATTTATTGAATCCGTTGACGAGAAGGAGGGGATCCTTCATGTCCATTTATTGGAAGGAATGCTCGATGATCATTGATGTGCTGACTTGTTTCCCCGAGATGATCAATCCGGTCATTTCCGAGAGCATGGTCAAACGAGCTCAGGAAAAAGGCCTGGTTGAGATCAGGGTGCACGACCTGCGGGAATTTTCCGCGGACAAACACCGCAAAACCGATGATTATCCTTTCGGTGGCGGTGATGGAATGGTCATGACCCCGCAGCCGCTTTATGATGGCATTCGCACCCTCTTGCAACAAGCACCCGACGGTGTCCACAGTCGTGTTCTTTTTCCCACTCCGGATGGCGTGGTATTTAAACAAGAACAGGCGGAAGAGCTCTCACAAGAAGAGCATTTGATCTTTGTATGCGGACACTACAAGGGGATCGATCAGCGCATTAGAGATATGCTGATCACCGACGAAATATCCATCGGGGACTATGTCCTTACGGGAGGTGAGATATCATCCATTGTGATTATGGATGCGATCATCCGTCTTATACCCGGTGTACTTAGCGAGATAAATTCTGCGTTAAGTGATTCGTTCTCTGATCCCTTGCTTGACTGTCCATGGTACTCTCGCCCTGAAGCATTTGAGGGTGAAAAAGTACCGGATGTGTTGTTAAGCGGGCATCATGCCAACATTGACGCATGGAGAAAAGAAGAACGAATTAATAAAACAAAAGAACGCAGACCCGATATGTGGAAAGCATATCAGGATAAAGGAGATGATAAGAATGGATAAGACACAGATCGCGGCAGTAGGCCACTTGAAAAATGATATCCCGGAATTCAAAGCCGGAGATACGCTGGTCGTAGACGTTAAGGTCCGCGAAGGCGATAAAGAACGTATTCAGCAATTCAAAGGTATTTGTATTGCACGCAAGGGTACGGGGATCAATGCCACATTTATGGTAAGAAAAATTTCTAACGGTGTTGGTGTAGAACGTATTTTCCCGGTACATTCACCGAATCTTGCAAAGATCGAAAGAGTCAGTATCGGTAAGGTTCGCAGAGCCAAGATCTACTACATTCGTGCACTTAAAGGCAAGAAAGCGACACGCGTCAAAGAATTGCGTAAATAGTCGTATTTTTACTTGCAATTCGGGGCGAAAACGCTTAAAATTTTGCTCTTTTGAATTCGATATTTTATAATATCCGTGGCTCTGTAGCTCAGTCGGTAGAGCAGGGGACTGAAAATCCCTGTGTCGCTGGTTCGATTCCGGCCGGAGCCACTCCAAAAATGCCTGTCAATCGACAGGCATTTTTGCAAGTACAAAGATTAAAGGTAAAAGATAAAAGTAGGGGCACAGCATGCTGTGCCCATTTGATACATATGATATAAAAATATATATTAGAAAGGGAGTGGCAGATGTAGGGGCTACTCGGGAGTCGCCCGTTTTTCACTGTGCCCGGGGTTTAAAGGTACTTGGGGGTTGAGTATTTTTGGAATAAAAAAAAGTTACCTCATAATGTTCACTTTAGGCTTACATTAAATAATTGACAATAATAAAATATAACTATAAAATATCAACAAATTGTATTTAGAATAACAGGAAGGCAAAATGGGAAACCACAAAAAACTTCAGCTTGTAATTAAGTTCGTTTATTCATTCGTTTTTTTTATAGGTGCATATTCAACTGCCAATGCTCAGCAATTGCTTTGGGAACGTATTTTTGATAATGGAGAAGAAAATATTTCAAATAGTATTTCGACAGATAGTGATGATAATATTATTATTGCGGGTTTTAGCGGTTATCCAAATGGTCTTATTGTAAAATACAATTCAGAAGGTGATACTTTGTGGACTTGCCTAAATGATGTGCCAATATCAGCTGTGGCTTGCGATAGTGAAAAGAATATTATTGTGTTTGGCACCATGTATATAGAAGATTCAATGAGAGTTTGCATTCTAAAATATGATCCTGAAGGGAATTTGCTTTGGCGACAACAAACAAAAGGTATTAATATTTTTAATGGGCATAGTAGTAGCACCGGTTGTCTGGCAATAGATTCAAAGAATAATATTGTGATTGCCGGAATATATTTAAGTGATGAATATGACTATCTTACCCTTAAATTTAATTCTGATGGGGATTTGATTTGGTATCGCACTTATCAAGATGCGGAAAACTACTGCGGTGCCCCAGACGGGGTCGCTATAGATAAATCAGATAATATTATAATAACCGGTAGATCTATATTCAATAGAGTATGGAATTGGAGAACTCTTAAATATGATCAAAACGGTGATCTACTTTGGGCTGTAGAACAATATCGAACAAGTTGCAATGATTATGCTTATGGTGTTACAAGTGATCAAGAAGACAATATTATTGTAGTTGGATATGTTGATTCTTTAAATACCAAGTGGTGGCCTTTTATTATAAAATACACACCTGATGGAGATACACTTTGGACAAAAAAATTTCAACTATATCCGGACAGCTATGACTTCTCATTTTATGATGTTGTAACGGATAGCTTAGATAATATTATTATCTGCGGAATATATAGGCCAACTTCTTCTTGGGGAGAATATTTTGTTTGCAAATTAGATCAAAATGGCAATTTATCATGGACATTTAATGAAATGGTAGATACCAATCTAATTCATTACGTTCAAGATATGGCCATCGATGACAATGGAGATATATTTGTAACAGGGGCGGTTGAACTTAATACCTGTGATTGTTATACAATAAAAATAAGGGATATCGTTACAGACATTGGTGACAATAAACAAATTCCTCAAAAATTTAGCTTATATCCGAATATCCCTAATCCCTTCAATGCAATGACAACATTAAAATATCAATTGATAGATAAAAATTTTGTTGATCTAACTATATACGATTTGCTTGGCAGAAAGATAATAACACTCGTTTCACAAATGCAATCAGCTGGGGTTTATACATTTAGATGGAATGCATTTGATATTCCCAGTGGTATATATATTGCGTGTTTAAAGGCCGGAAATCGCTTTTCTTCTCAAAAAATTGTTTTATTGAAATAATATAAAATACTTGATTATAATGCTGGGATTTATCAACAAGGAGTAAGGTGTACGTCTTCTAAGTTAATTGGACAAGTTTCATGATAAGTTAAGAGATACATTTCAGTTTACCAAGTTTAATATCTGAGCATTGTTTTGAGGGCTCAGATTTTGTTTTCTACGCAATTTTATTGTTTCGATCTTGATCCTTTCGCGCCTGCTAAGCACTTCATGATGACGGCCGTAAAATACATCGGCCGGTGTAACGTTATTAATGGATTCATGGTACCGTTCATTGTTGTAATGATCCACAAACTGTTTTAGTTCATTCTCCAGTTCCCAAGGGAAGTAATAAGTATCCAATTTCACGACATTTTTCATGGTCCGGTGATAGCGCTCTATCTTACCCTGAGTCATAGGATGGTATGGCGCACCACGGGTATGATCCATCTGCTTCTGGTCCAAATATTTTTTCAGATCTTTAGATAAATAAGACGGCCCGTTATCCGATAGCAACCTGGGTTTATGTTTGACCTTAACCTTATCTACACCGGTTTTCGCGATCGCCAGATCCAGAGTGTCTTTGACGTCTTCGGCCGTCATGCTACTTGTCAGCTTCCAACTGATGATATAGCGGGAGTAATCATCTAGCACTGAAGATAGATAATACCAGCCCCAGCCTACGATTCTAAAGTAGGTGAAGTCAGTCTGCCACAGCTCGTTGACTCGCTTTGTAGGGTTCTTAAACTTATCTCCTGCGGACATTAATATGAAGTCCGGAGACGTGATCAGATCATAGGATTTAAGTATTCTGTATACTGAGGATTCAGAGATAAAGCACTCGTATTTATCTGTAATATGACAGGCCAGTTCACGTGGAGATTTATCCGGTTCTTCCAACGCGATATCAACCACTTGTTCTTTTACGAAGTCTGGGATCCTGTTCCAGAAGCGCTTTGAGTTTGCAGGCCTTGTTGCCAGTCCGTCATAACCGTCTTCAAGATACCGCTGATACCAGTTATAGAAGGTACTGCGATTGATCCCCAGTTCCATGAGTGTTCTTTTTGCCGATATTTCAGAGTTTTCTACCAGTTTGATTATCTCCATTTTTTCCGGTTGGGAGTATCTCATATATTTATCGATCTTTATTCCGCGCCATTCAAACTTTTTTTTAATCCCCGGTTCTTCAACATCAGTTCTGCCACCAATTCTTTAAGCTGAGTATTCTCCTGGCGCATTTCATTTACTTCCACACTATTTGCTTCACGGATGGTATCACCTTGAAGGCGTTTCTTACCGGCTTCTAAAAAGTCTTTACTCCACTTATAATATTGATTGGGGTGAATGCTTTCACGGCGGCATACTGCTGCTATACTGTCTTCGCCTCTTAAACACTCTAAGACGATCCGTATTTTGTCTTCGGGAGAGAATTTTCTGCGGGTTGCTCCGTTAAGGGGGTGTGCATAATTTTGTGTAAACGGTCTTTCAATCAAAGTTCCTCATACGCTCTCTAAGCTTAGTATAGCAGACAGTGTTTTGCCTAAAACCCGCATCATTACTACACAAAACACTTAAAACGCTCCTTCTCAATTCACCGGTCACTTTTTGGTCACCCAAGCTCATAACTTATTGATTACCAGTATAGGACAGAGTACTGAAAATCCCTGTGTCGCTGGTTCGATTCCGGCCGGAGCCACACTTAACTGCCCTGTAAACAAACATTTACAGGGTTTGTTGTTTTGGCACTGTATTTTGTGAAATATAACGGGTTAATAATGTAATGTTTTTAGTTCTGATGGGGTGGTCATTTTATGGTCAGTTTTTGGGCAACGCAAAATGATGAAACTCGCAAGAGAAGGCACCTTATATAGCGAAAATCAGCCCTCTCTCCTCGATGCTAGTACCAGGGTATTTTTCCACTGTACCCCGGGTTTAAAGGTACCCATGATACTTGGGAGTTGAGAATTATTTTATCTATAGCAAGAAGCCACCTGGGAGGTGGCTCTAGTGACTGTCTGAATAATGGGAAAGGGCATAATGTTTGTGATTATTTAAAATTAGGAACAATATTTAAATATTTACAGTATGTGTTTTGTTATTATGCATTTAATTAGTATTATACAAAGTATTATAGATAATGTATTCAAGGAGGTTTCATGAAAATAAAATTAACAATTTCTCCAATACTACATATATTTGTCACAATATTTTTAGTTTCTTGCTTTAATAGTACAGTTGACGAATATCCTGATCATTATTTGGATGATTGGCAGCTATATTCTTTGGAGAATAAAGATATCGGAGTTTTTAGTCTGCACCCAATAAATACAGATATTGTTTATGCAGGAGGAACAGAATTATTGATAACAATTAATGATGGACAAACTTGGGATACGCTTTTTACGGAAAATGAGAGTAGGGATATTAAGATTTCCACTGATAATATAATATATTATGCAACATATGGATTATTTAAAAGCACTGATGGTGGAGTTATCTGGAATGCCATTAATCCCACTTTTCCAGAAGAAGCTATTTTTACTTGTTTTGATATTGATCCGGATAATAACGATATAATTTATGTCGGTTGTGGTGGCCCAACGGGTGGAGCATTATATAAAAGCATTAATGGTGGGATAGATTGGTCTCAGATAAATACTGAAGAAATGTTTGGCAGTATTAAGAAACTTGTCGTTAATCCAAATAATACAGATATAGTATATGCAAGTGTAGCCGGTGAGGGACTTTTATTTAAGACAAAAAATAAGGGACGAACTTGGATCCAGATGGATATTGGAATTGAGGATCTAGCTTATGACTTTAATGATATATTTTGCGATCCCTTAGATAATTCCACTACATATATTGTCAGTAGATCTATATTTAAAACTGATAATAACGGTAGAAGTTGGGAAGATATTAGTGAAGGAATATTAGAAAATTCCACTATAAATAATATTACCGGGACAAATAATGGTCGATTATTCGTGAGTACCAGAACAAGTTTATACGAATTTATTCATGAGTCTGAATCATGGACAAAAATTAGTAATGATTCTTTAAATCTAATTATTAATGATATTAAGTGTTCTGAAAATACTAACAAGTTATTCATAGGCACTGATAAAGGAATATATACAATCAATTTATTGCACGAATAAGGAGTAAAGGAAGTGATTCGCAGAACATACAGTTTAGTAATAATAATATTAATTCTATTGAATATTCAATTAAATGCCTCTGGAATAAATGAGAAAAAACTGAATATTAAAACCGCATTTTGGAAAGGAAAGTATGTTAAATATATACCACACCAAATTGCAGTTAAAATAAAACCTGATGCAAGTAAAAAGGAAATTAAAGAGTTATTTAGAGAAAAAAATATAATAGAAATTGTTCCTGTTGATAAATGGGGCTGGTTCTTGGCTGGAATAAACAAAGAAATTGATGAAATTTCTTTTATTAATGAATTACTAAGTAATCCAATAGTTATTTGTGCCGAATTAAATAATTTTGTTACAGCAGGATTTGAACCTGATGATCCATATTTTGATGGAACTAGTCCAGCAACTTATGCACATCAGTGGGCATTAAAAAATACTGGTCAAACCCCTCCTTCTGGTACTATTGGTGCTGATATAGATATAATAAATGCTTGGGATATAACTAAAGGGGATACAAGTGTAATAATTGCCGTTCTTGATTCAGGTATCCCTATGGAAAACGGCGTTTTATCACATCCAGATTTAAATAATTCTCAAAAAATATTATTAGGTGATGATTTTACCCCACTCATATATAGTAATGTAGAAGATGAAACTGTAACTGATCATTGGGGACATGGAACACATGTTACGGGTATTATTGCCGCAGAAGCAAATAATGATACTGGTATAGCTGGTATTGCACATGGTTGTAAAATAATAGTTATGCAAGTATTTGAAGATGAAGGGGGTTTTGGAAGTTCTTATCTTTTTAAACTTGGTGTAGATTCTGTCGTTAATTATAAAATTAATCATCCAAATACAAATTGTATTATAAATTTCAGTGGTAACTCCGGTAATCAAACCTATGTTACCGACGCACTTGATAATGCTGAAGAATATGAAGTCCTAATTGTTTCAATTGCTGGGAATGGCTTTTCAGATCCTGTAGAATATCCAGCTAAATTTTCAGAAGATTACTCAAATATAATTGCTGTTTCTTCAGTAGATGCCGATGGTGTGTTCTCAGCTTTTTCTAACAAAGGAAGTCAGATCTGTGTAGCTGCACCTGGGGGATATGGGGGGGTATATGTAAATAACATTATGTATTATAATACAACATCTAATTATGGGAAAAATATTTTTTCAACAACACCCAATTATAATTTTAATATGCAAAGTTCAACTGATGTAACGACATCCTATGGTTATTTAGATGGAACTTCTATGGCCGCTCCAGTCGTTTCAGCAATAGCAGGGCTATTATTATCAATTAACTCGGATTTAACACCTTCACAAGTTAGAAATATTATCGAGACAACTGCTGATGATGATGATGCGGGAGACGGTTTTGATAATTACTATGGACATGGAAAAATTAATGCCTATAAAGCTTTGAAATATACTCTAGAAAACTACGGTGGTACTTTAACTCAAAATATAACTGTTTCATCTGGAAGAACATTAGATATTAAAACGGGCACCACAGTAAATCTTAATTCATATACATTTACTTCTTCAGGTGGAACAATAATAGTTGAAAATGGTGCTACCATTAATCCATATATATGCCTTAAAAATGGTTCAGCAATTAAAGGATTATATTCAACGCTATCATCAGCATTGAGTGCAGCTAGTAACGGAGAAACAATTGAATTTGGTGCAACAACCACTCTTACTGGTGATGTTACTATTCCCTCAGGAGTGACACTTACTATTAATAGTGATGCTTCAATAACAATGCGTGGAAATAAAATCACTACAACTTCTGGCACGATCAATGTTAATTACGATGCAGATATAAATCCATTTATAGTACACAGAGATCATTCTGACGATATTATTGGTTTATATCCAAATATAGATGATGCGTTTTCAGCCGTTTCAGCTGCTGCTGACCAAACAGTCGAAATCAATAGTGCTGTAAGTGTTTCGAGTGATGATATAATAGTTCCTTTTGAAACTACTTTGGAAATAATGGACAAAGCAAATCTTTCAATTGATTATCCATATACAATTACAACGAATGGAGGTAGTATTGTATTAAGTGGAAGCCCTACCATTAATCCTGATATCAGAGCATTAAACTCAGGAACAATACAGGGTCTATATCACTCAATATCAGATGCAATGTCCCAAGGAACTACTGTACAGGCTCGTGGTGGAACTCATACATTTGCTGATCATTATACCATAGCATCCGGGAAATTACTTGGACTTTATGATGAAGCAGAAATAAAATTCCCCTCAGGTAAATATCTTTATGTAAATGGTGGACTGTATTGTGATGAAGCGACATTCACAAGCACGTCAGGGACATGGGGAGGCATTAAATACCAAAGTGGTTTTGGAACATTAAATGAGGCAACGATTACTAATGCCACTTATGGAGTCTACTGCAATTCCGCATCACCAACCATTGAGTATAGTGATATTTCCAATTGCACTTATGGTGTTTATAACAGTGGCGGCTCGCCGGACATTTATAACAGCAGTATCAATGGCGGTACATATGGCGTATATAATTATAATGGAAGTTATTATAATACAATTGCCGGTAATATGATATCCTCGACATATGGTATCTATAGCTACGCTTCATTATCACTTATAAGGAATAATGAAATAACAAGCAGTACGATTGGTTTATACTGTGACAATAATTCATCCCCCGAATTATTGAGTGGCGGTAATTATTTTCATGGAAATTTTGTAATATTCGGTGTTTTTGCTGATAACAATTCAAGTCCCAGCATGGGAGTAGACTATTGCAGTGTCGGTGGGAATCACAGTTTTGTATATAATAACCTTGATATTGCCCTCGTTAGCGCCGGAACAAACTGTCACATATGGGCCCAAAACAACTGGTGGGGAACATCATCGCCCAATGCAGGTATGTTCGGCGGTAATGTGGAGTGGGATCCCTGGCTTACAAGTATGCCTCAATACACTATGCAATTATCCCCTGAGAACGAACTATTTGAAGAAAGTTTCAAATTATCTTCGGTTGCTCCCGATGATGGTGGTGAAGATCTGATCACTTATTACGACGACACTTGGTCGTTGGAACAAAAGATCAGGTTCTTGCGATATTTGGTAAATAATGATGAAGTACTTGGTGTTCCTGCTTTATGTAAAGATATCATTGAAACATATCCTTATTCACAAGAGGCCTTTACAGCACTTAATATCATTTACCAGATTACCAAAAAAAGAGATATTAAAAAAGATATAGACAAAGGATCCTTAAAAACCTATTTAATGGATTTTGAAGAGAAAAAGGGAAATAAAATGCTCAACGGTTCGGCCCTGCTGATGCTTGCAGGATTGGAAAAGAAAGAAGGGCTTTCACGGATCGATGTTGTTTATTCGGAAAATAAAAACAATTACCTGGGAGAATATGCATTGTATCAAAAGTACATGTATTACTTCCATGAAGAGGAGGATTCACTGCAAGCTAAAAAAGTACTTGCTCTGATGGATGAGGTTTATCCTGATAGCAGGGTGACCTATGAAGCCCATCTTCTATTAGGTGATGAGGTAATAACTCCTGGAGAATTCTATAGCCAACTTCAAAAGAATAATGAAGCAGAACAAATCGAATTTACATCTACGGATATCGATGAGATTCTTCCTGAAGAGTATGCTCTTAGCACTGCATATCCCAACCCATTCAACCCGAGTACGACCATTGAATTCGCATTACCGGTTCAATCAGATGTTGAGTGTAGTATCTATAATGTATCAGGTAACTTGATTAAGGAATACAGCTTAAATCAGAATGCTGGAATACATTCGATCGTTTGGGATGGCTCAAATGTATCAAGTGGTATTTATCTAATCAAATTCACAGCTGAATCTCAAGATGGTGCTGAAACCTTCGTGGATTATCAGAAGGTGACTTTACTTAAATGATGAAATATGCCATATATGAAAGCATGTGTAGGGGACGCTCGCGAGCGTCCCTTACATTACCGAAGATGTTTTTTGTTATTGCCATAAGCGTTCTTCCCTTTCTTCTCCATGCCGAACATCCAGATTCAACCATTATGAAGCTGGAAAATCAGAAATCGAATATTGCATACGCCTCAAAGATATTTGATATCAATTTTGATTATCTCAAATCCATCATCTATGTTGAACGAACAAATAATTACAACTGGCAGGATGAGTATTTTGATGATTACCTTGCCAAGAAAGGACAGAACAGCTCCATCGGCTTTTGTCAGGTTAAGATGAAAACGGCATATTGGATAGAGTGTCTGTTGGTAGATAGTACATCCGAGTTTTATCCCGGGAAGAAATACGAAGGTATTCTGCCAGTAAGTCAGTCGCCTCAAGAGATCATTGATAAACTCGAAGATGATCGAACAAATCTTCTCTATGCATCTGCTTACATGAGAATCATTCAAAGCTACTGGGAAAGCAAAGGTTTCTCGATTGATGATAGAGTAGATATTATCGCCACAATCTTTTCTTATGGGATATTTAATAGATCTACAGGTGAGCCTTTAAAACCTAATGCCAATCCAAAGCCAAATTGGTTTGGGTCAGAAGCTCTAAAAGCATACAGGATGTTGCTCTTGCAACAACCCAACAAGAATTAAGGTAATCTGGCCAAAACACTTGTAAAATAGCACTTTGCCACACCCTGAAAAACTTCGGGCACTTTTTGGGCACCTTTTTCTCAAAAACCCACATCATTACTACCTAAAACCCCTAAAAACACAAACTTCTCCGCGGTAGCCACATCTTGGTATACACAAACGGTATAACCCGCATGGATAAAGGGTCTGTACCAGACTCTTAATCCGTTGGTTCTAGGTTCGATGGCGTACGATGACTCCCCTTTCTTGGGGAGTTTTGTTATTGTGTGGAAAAGTGCAAAGAAGCTACAAATAATCATTCTTGATAAATAAAAAGATTCAACATATATTAACTATCATTAATAATATTTGATAGGTGCTGCGATGAAAAAATATTTTGTCATACTTTTTTGCATATTGATGTTCTCTTGTAGTGATCTCTTAGATATTATGAATCAACAGCACACAGCCCCCGAATTAATTACTAAACCTGTTACAGAAATATCTCTTTTTGGAGCAAAGGTTTCTACCCAAGTGACTGATACTGATGCAGAACTGATTGATGAGGCCGGTTTTTATCTGGGTTTTGAATCTGATACCAGTAGCTCTAATGATCTTAAGATACTTTATGAAAAATCTGATAATGAAAGATATATCCCTTGGGATTTTTCATGTCAAGTAAGTGATTTAGATTCAAATACGACATATAGAGTAAAAGCATATGCTTTTTCAATTATGACTGGTTGTGGATATGGGAACTATGTTGCTTTTACTACTATGAGCAATGTCATCAAAGGGAAATGGTCATTTTACGATACTTATAGCCGAGGATATGAAGTATTTACTTTTAATAAAGACCTAAGCTTTATACTGGAAGAATTAGACAGCAATCTGCAAATTACGTTTACATCACCGGGAACATATGATTTAAGCCCTGATAGCATATTCTTAAATCATGATAGAAGAACTGGTGAAAGATCACATTCGTATACACTAACTGATACCATTCTAAACATCGACAATATTCCCTATATCAAACAAAACGAATAACTGCAAATATTGTACGTACAAGTAATGAAGACTGTGATAATCAAATAATGTCATACATTTTATAAATATTGTCCTAAATCCCTGTAAAATCACACTATACTACACCTAAGAATTCACCGGTCACTTTTTGGTCACCTTGCCTTGTAACTTATTGAATATCAGCAGTGAACAGAGTACTGAAAATCCCTGTGTCGCTGGTTCGATTCCGGCCGGAGCCACCACCTAAAGCCCTGTAATAACATAGACTTACAGGGCTTTTTATTTCTACATCATTTATATAGTAATATAACGAGAAACGGCGTTTTTGGACATTCATGGGCGCCATTTGGGCGCCGCAATTATTATAGGGGAGATTTATTTGATTAAAACCATTTTCCTTGAGTATGTACTATTGCCATTCTCAAGTCGACTAATATAGATCCCCGAGCTATAATTAGAAGCATTCCATTTTACTTCATATTGCCCGGCCTGATAAAAATCATCTATAAGAGTTTCTACAAGTTGTCCTGAAATATCATAAATACTGAGTTTTACCTTTGATTCAGAAGGTATTGTGTAATTGATCGTGGTTATAGGGTTGAAGGGATTGGGATAATTTTGCATCAAAGCCACTTCGTGAGGGACCGGATCTTCTTTTATACCGACTCCGTCGCGCTGCCATTTGAGAAAGGGATAACCGTCATTATATTCAGGATCGATCACCCATGTGTCAATGAAGTTCCAGCTGGAATCTGTATAAGTAGACTGCATCTTCATTTCTGTCGTTGTTTTGCCTGTTCCGCCAGCGCTGGCGGCCAAATCGGTTGTATCCATGTCCCAAAAGCTGTTTTGAATGACAGACCCCTGGTTCGTACCGATCAAACCACCAGCAATTCCTTCGTCTTCGGACAAAGAAATATCAGTTATACCCGCGCGGTAACAGTTTTTAACGATCGTGTTGATACTCTCACCAATCAGTCCCCCATAATTATAGGAAGATCCCGAATAAAATGACTGAACCATATGGATACCCAGGGAATAACAATTACTGATATGGGAATCTTTACTGTAAGCAACGATCCCGCCTGATGTAATGCTTGATACAAAAGCATTGATCCCGGTTAAACCCATAAGATCAGTATATGAATCCCGTATCGTGGTTGAGCACGCCATACTGACAATACCACCGGCAATTCTTCCGGAAATATAGCCTTTTACTGAGCAGTTGATGATCGTTGACATAGAATCTTTTCCCACTAAACCACCAACGTAATGTCTGCCTATTAGATTTTGAAAACGTATATGAATATTTTTTATAGTAGCATTATGTGTGTATCCGAATAAACCACTATAAAGAAGATTGGCAGATGATATGATCATGATAAAATCCAATGAATATCCCTGTCCATCATAAGAACCGTAAAAGCAACTGTCGGAGCTTACCCCGATAGGTAAATAACCTAGAGAGCTACTGCTTGAAGCATCAATGTCATCTGTTTGAATGTAATGTTTTCCCCAATTCGCCGAATCTGTTGAAATCCAATGGAGATTTTCTAGGGTAGCAATCTGATAGGGGTCGCTTTCCGCGCCGCTGCCCAAGGCTGGGGGCGTTGCCGTCTGGGCAAACAAAACAGAAATTGATAAAAATATAAAGACTTTATATAATGTTTTCATTGTTATTTACTCCCAAAAACTTATTTAGCTACAAATTATAAGATTAAAGAATTAATATCAAAGGAAAAATTATTTGATATAAAAAATTAATATAGTAAATTAATAGAAGAATATACAAAATATGGGGTAAATATGAATCGTAAACTTAAAGGTATTTTTTTGTGTAGTTTGTTTTTAATATTATCTGCGAAGAATTCTAATGACAATATAGGGTCGGAGATAAATGGAGGGAAAGAACATATAACATATATTGAGATGTTAGAAGTTTTGCAAATACAAAATGAGGAAATACAAAAAATGCCAACAGAACAACTTTTAAACACCTGTATAGATTGCCCTTTAATTTTTAAAATTTGGTTGAACTCGAGCGTACAAGAAGGAGTAGAAATTTTAATTAATGAATATAATGGTTTGCAAGAATTACTAATACGTAAAGATGCCGGGACGGAGCTGTTAAAAATCTATATGAAAATGGATCCACATGCTTTTTATCATGATTGGAATGATATACAAAGAGGCAAGTATACATTTAAATTTGCTTTCGTTGAAATGCTTCTAGCTCAAGAAACTATAATTTCCTTATTAACTAAAGAAGAACGTTTATCATTACTTCAAGAATTATTGAATAAACAAAAGCATATGTCTGAATACCCTATATATGATATAAAAAACCAAGAATCAAATATTTTCTTAATTGGGAAAATAATTCAAAAAGACTATAGTGAATATATGTTTTCTTTATCGTCTGAACAAAATGATAAGTTACAGTATTTTTTAAGAAGAGGTTCACATTCAATAATAGGTACTAAAGAAATGATATTGTACATGGTCAATAAAATTATTAATGAATTATAAGAAGCATTTATGTTAAAAAAGAAAAGAATAATACAGATTATTTTAATTATTTTGTTATATCAAAATTTGGGAGCACAATATATCCCTATAGATTTATTTACACCTCGTGGAACATTAATTGGTAATACTTATTATTGCAATACAGATTATAATTCAGTCACAATAGCAATTCTAAATGAAATGTATCAAAATGACTATCCTCTTGCAGAAATAATTGGAAATTCATCTAGAAAATATAATTGTCATGGATATGCTTGGCATATGATTGAAGGTGGGGCTATAGATAACCCTATTTGGATAGGTTTAACTTCTGCAGGAAATACATATAAGTATTGGGAAGACGAAAGCTATAGCGTAGTAGATGTTCAATATGCTACTATTGTTGATTATTCGATTGATCACTCTGCAATAACTACCGATACAATAGAAATACTTATTTCTAAATGGGGCGATGGTCCGTTAATGAGACATGGTACAACTGGTTATGGTACAATTTCTAAATATTTACGAAAAAACCCTGCAACACCATCAGATTTTATTACTGTTTTAGAAGCTATTAACGATGCTGTTCCTAATCAAATTGTACATGTTGATAGCGGTGTGCCTGTACTTTCATGTAATATATCAATATCAGAAAACATTACATTAAAAATTCATTCAGGGGCAATTTTAGAACTTGATACCTGTTCAATAATTTTTCAGGAAGGTTCATTATTCATTGCTACAAATGCAGAAATAAGCCCCTATTTCTGTTTAAAAGAAGGAATGAATGTAAAAGGACTGTATCCCTCCTTTTTGACTGCATTAAATGTAGCTACATCTGGTCAAACAATTGAAATTGGTGATAATGTTTCACTGACAACAAGTACAACCATCCCTTCGGGCATTACCCTTAAATTTGCTACCGGTAAATCATTAAATACTTCAGTATCATTAAACGCGACGAATGTTACGTTTACAAGTCTGTCGGGAACCTGGGGTGGTATTAAATATAATAGTGGCAGTTCAGGAACATTGAATAATTGTACTATAAGCAATTCAACTTACGGTGTCTATTGTAATTCCTCATCACCTACCATTGAAAACAGTAATATTTCAAATTGTACCTATGGAGTGTACAATAATAACGGCTCGTCGGATATTTATGATAATAATATCGTGAGCGGCACCTATGGCATATATAATTATAATGGAAGCGGCTATAATACAATCTCCGGAAATACCATATCTTCATCATACGGTATCTATAACTATGCTTCATCATCGATCATCCGGGATAATGAAATCACCAGCAGTACGGTTGGTTTATATTGTGATAATTACTCTTCACCCGAGCTTTTGACAGGAGGGAATTATTTTCATGGCAATTATGTGATCTTCGGTGTTTATGCCGATAATAATTCAAATCCGAGCATGGGAGTTGCATGGTGCATGCTAGACGGTGAACACAGTTTCGTATACAATGGTTTTGACATTGCCCTGGTCAATGCCGGAACGAACTGTTCCATATGGGCCGAGAACAACTGGTGGGGAACCTCGTCGCCATACGCGGGGATGTTCAGCGGATCGGTTGATTGGAATCCGTATTTACAGAACATGCCGACATACAGCATGCAGCCGAATCCGGAAAATGATATTTATGACCAGACATTTAACAGGGTTGCAGTTCAGACTGATGACCAGACAGATAACGATCTGATCAACTATTATGATGAAGCCTGGTCCTTAGATCAAAAGATCAAGTTCCTGCGGTATCTGGTTCATTATAACGAAGCGACGGGTGTACCCGCCTTATGTAAAGAAATCATTGAAACCTATCCGTATTCCCCGGAAGCATTCACGGCGTTGGATATCATTTATCAGGTTGTAATAAATGAAAACGCCGCAAAGGATATCGATAAAGAATCCCTCAAGATCTATTTGAAAACGTTTGAAGAGAAAAAGGGAAATAAAATGCTCAACGGTTCGGCTTTGCTGATGCTGGCCGGACTGGAAAAGAAAGAAGGACTTTCAAGGATCGATGCCGTTTATACCGCGAATAAGGATAATTATCTGGGGGAATATGCATTATATCAGAAGTTCATGTATTATGTTCATGATGAGGAAGATATGGAGACAGCCAAATCGGTACTTGATTTGATGGATGAGGTTTATCCTGAGAGCAGGGTGAGTTATGAAGCCCATCTTCTTATCGGTGATGAGGTGATATCCCCCGAAGAATTCTACAGCCGTCTTCAAAAGAAAACCGAAGCAGAACAAATGGAACTTGTATCCACCGATATCGATGAGATCATCCCCGCGGAGTACGCGCTTGATCCGGCAGTACCAAACCCCTTTAATCCGAGTACGGCTCTTGAATTTGATCTGCCGGTCCAATCGAAAGTTCAATGTGGTATATATGATGTGAGAGGTAACCTGGTCAAGGAATACAGCTATGAGCAGAATGCCGGGACCTACTCGATCGTGTGGGATGGCTCAAATGTATCAAGTGGTATTTACTTGATCCGGTTTGTTGCTGAGGCGTCTGATGGAACTGAAACGTTTGTTGATTATCAGAGGGTGACGTTACTTAAATGATAGACTTATTAAATGATAATAAATGTAAGGGACGGTCTAGACCGTCTCCTGCATTTTTAGGTCGGTTTATTTTATTGTTCCTGTCTATAACAGGCTTTCTTCTTGCCGAAGATCCGGATACGACACTGCAAAAGTTAAAAGAGCAGTCAGTAAATATTGAATATGCCTCTAAAACATTTGATATTGATCCGATGAAGCTTAAAACTATTACTTACGTAGAACGTACAAATAACTACGACTGGCGTGATGAATACTTTGATGATTATCTGGCTAAGAAGGGGCAAAATAGTTCTATTGGTTTCTGCCAAGTGAAGATGAAAACGGCTTATTGGATTGAATGTCAATTAGCTGATAGTACATCTGAGTTTTATTCCGGGAAGATGTACGAGGATATCCTACAGGTTAGCCAGTCTCCACAAGCGATCATTGACAAGCTTGAAGATGATAGGACAAATCTTCTTTATGCATCAGCTTACATGAGGATCATTCAAAGCTATTGGCAGAGCAGGGGATATTCGATTGATGATCGCGTAGATATTATTGCCACGATATTTTCTTATGGAATATTCAGCAGAGCAACTGGTGAGCCTTTAAAACCTAATGCCGACCCAAAGCCGAATTGGTTTGGAGAGCAGGCATTAGATATCTATAAGATGTTCACTTTAAAGCATCCAATAAACCACGAATAAGCATTTTCTTTTACATACGAGTTCTAAATACTTTTAAAACAGTACATTAGCAGCACAAAATAATCACCGGTCAGTTTTTGGTCACCTTGCCTTGTAACTTATTGATTATCAGCAGTGAACAGAGTACTGAAAATCCCTGTGTCGCTGGTTCAATTCCGGCCGGAGCCACTCCGACGACCCCATCAATACGATGGGGTTTTTGTTTTTTGAGGAATAAATTATTGATCTTTCTCATTTCAATAACCGAGGGGGAGAAGCAGGGACCCGCCTTCGTCAAGACTACGGCGGACAGGGGAGGAGTGGCGGATGGAGGGGCAACTCATTAGTCGCTCGTTGGATGTGCGCTGATTCGGTAAATTATTTGGTGCTAAGTGATATGTTCAAGGGCTTTTTTGATGCAAGGCAAAAATACAAAGGCAAAAGATTAAAGTAAAAAAGATAAAAGTAGACAGTTGATATTGCCAGTTGTATATTTTATTCGTTAATAAAAAGTATTTAAAAACTTGTAGAAATGAGTTCTATTTTACGTTTCACTGTTGTTGTACCATTACTGGAATTATATTCTGCTTTTACGATACCGATGTTTAACCCCATGTCCCAGTAAAATTGTTCCCAGTCTGCTAAGTAATATTTGACAATATGTACAGTATCATCATTATTATCTAAATATCTAGGAATTTCATATGCTTTGATAATAATTAAACCCGCAACTTCCTCATAAGTAAATCCCGAAGGAGTATCAGATGTTGTTAACAAAGAATCATATTCAATATATTCACCATCGTAAGATAGTTGTATAGTTCTCGAATATTCTACGTCTGTCGTATCTCTTTGACCTGAATTGTAAGGATCAAAGGAAATCATAATACCTTTAAAATCAATCTTGAGATCTAATGTATAATGATATGAATCAATCTCAAGAATTTCCCATATTTCACTTCCAATCCATTTCCAAGAATTTCCTTCACCAATATAATTAAATGACTCATAAGTCCACGAATTACCTGTTTCTATTGGGAAATAATTATTCATAGGTTCAAGAACCTGTAATGTATAATTATCAGTACTGCTTCCATACTCATTAGAGACTGTACACGTGATCGTCACAAAGCAGTTACTCTCCGAAATATATACTGCTGTTGAGTCATCTCCTTCTATAGTACCATTTGTACACGTCCATTGATATTCCAGAGATCCATGTTGGGGATCTCGAGCTGAGCAAACAACATGCAAGGTATCACCAATATAGATATTTTCGGTTTCAATTACATATACTGAATCGATTATCGGAGCTTCTGCTGTTTCTAGCAAGATATTAATATTTCGTAATGCAGTTTTATTTGAAGGATCACTTACAAGACAATTAACATTCAGATTTGATTCACTGCTAACTATAGTTGCAGTATCATTTAGAGACATAACAATAGTTCCCCCTGTACAACTCCATTGATATGTCAGTGAATCTTGATCAGGGTCATATGCAGAGCAAACAATATGCAAGGTATCACCATTATATAGATCACCTTTTTCAATGACATACAATGAATCAATAATCGGAGCTTCACCTAATGGGAAGAGATTGCAATGAATAAAAAACACAGGTAGAATAACCAGAATAATTAAAAAATGAATTGTTAGCTTCTGTCTCAACATAAATTACCTCTTTAATGATTGAAAATAATAAAAGCACATAAAAAAACCAACTGATAAAAGAAATAAGTTTATATGTAATAAGATTATCAGTAATAATGTCAATAAAAACACCGGTCAGTATTTGGTCCCCACTACGTCCGTCAGCTAACGGACTTCGTAGGGCAGGCACCTTTTTGCCTTTAACCTTTATGTATACTGAGTGTTTTAGGTACTGAAAATCCCTGTAGAGTTTATCCGGCGTAGTCCCGATATGCATCGGGACGTAGTCGGACTGGTTCCCCCGGAGCAACGGTGTTAAGAAGCAAGTATAAAATCTGGATTTTTTAGTGCCGAGTTAAGCGCAACGATCATTTTTCTCATAACGGCAGTTAAAGCAACTTTGCTTGGACAGTGATTTTCATTTACCAAACGTTGGTAAAATATTTTTAAATGTGGGTTGTGTGTGATCGCACATACAGCCGGCATATAAAGAGCTGTTCTTACTTTAGCTCGTCCTCCATAAATAAACCGCTTACCTCTAAATCCGCCACTATCTCTGTTGTACGGAGCAAGTCCGGCTAGAGCGGCAGCTTCTTGTTTGTTTAGATGTCCGATCTCCGGTAAATGAGCTAATATTGTTAAGGCGGTTATAATTGATATGCCGCAGATCTTTGTCATAGCTGAAATTTTGTTGCTTAAGCTTTGATCATCTACCCATAAGATTTGAAGTTGCTCTTCGATCAAAGCTATCTGTTGATTGAGTTGATCTAAATTCTCTTCAATCAACTTTGTCATAAAATCATCTGTCGACATGTCTAAACGATTTTGCTC
>JAIPIT010000094.1 GCA_021734505.1 Fidelibacterota bacterium
TGTCCAGACTTTATGAAGGCGGGCTTAACATCCTGAACGGGGTGTACCCCAATGACACTTAAAGCTTTATCGCCTTCGCTTATTTGATCTTTTGCTTTAGTTTAATGTATTCTGCGACTTTGCGCAATATACAATGACATTCTTTGTGTCATTTTCAACATTTCAACGCTTCAACATTTCAACCTCTCTGCCGGGCAAATTAATTTCGATACAATAGTCCTTTTAAAGCGTTTAACATTTTCTTAAATTTCAAGCGTGATTATTGTAACTGGAGGATACTGATCAAATGCCGGCGTATATCGTAATGGGCGCTCAGTGGGGTGATGAAGGCAAGGGGAAAATTGTTGATGTTCTTGCCGAAAAGATGGATTTTGTCGTACGGTTCCAAGGTGGAGCGAACGCGGGTCATACCGTGATCCACGGGGACATAAAGTACGTGACCCATCTGATCCCCTCAGGTGTTATTTCAGGCCGATCGGTGAATATAATCGGAAACGGATGTGTCGTCAATCCCACGACATTGTTCGAAGAGATGGAAACCCTCAGAAAGCAGGGTGTAAATATTTCTCCCGATAAATTCATCATATCGCCTGCGGCCCATATGGTACTACCCATCCATGAATACCTTGACCGTGCCCTGAATGAAAAGATCGGGACCACGAACAGGGGTATCGGACCGGCATATACGGACAAGGTCCGGCGTACCGGTATCCGTTGGGAATCTGCATGTGACGGTAGTTTTGAGGAAGCCTACCGTGAGCATCTTGACTTCGTTGAGAAGGTCTATGCCATTGTGGATGACAAAGAGATCCAATTGCTGAGAGATGGTATTCCGGAACAGGTGGAGGCGGTCAAACGCCTGCGTCCGTTCGTACGGGATGCGCGCCCCTTGCTTGCCGAGGCCACTAAAAATGGCTCCAAGATATTATATGAGGGCGCTCAAGGAACATTCCTTGATATCGATCACGGGACTTACCCTTTTGTCACGTCATCCAATACAAGCATAGGCGGTGCTTACACCGGAAGCGGTGTATTCCTCGATTTTGTCAAGCGGATCGGTATCGTAAAATCGTATACGACCCGCGTTGGTGAAGGTCCGTTCCCGACCGAATTATTTGATGAAACAGGGCAAGCCCTGAGAGATCACGGGAACGAGTACGGTGCAACCACCGGGCGTCCGAGACGCTGTGGCTGGCTGGACCTGGCCCTTTTAAAAGAATCATGCATGATCAACGGATTCAATTATATTGTCTTTTCGAAGATAAGCTGTTTATCCGGACTGGAGACCTTAAAAGTTGCGATCGCTTACAATTCCGATGGAAGCCCGGTGTACCATGAACTTCCCGGCTGGGAAGAAGATGTTCTCGGCTGCACCGAATACGACAAGCTCCCGGACAATTGCCGGAAGTATATTGAATTTGTTGAAGACTTCTTGGGCGTGCCCATCGGAATCGTGTCTACGGGACCCGACCGTGACCATGTGATCGAACGTCAACCTATTTTTGCTAAATAAATAGCGCAGATCCCCCTGTTTGTGACATGTGAATGCGTATGCAACGTAACATTGTCATTGCTACTGTTTGATATTGAATATTTTTATATTGTCATCTCGACTAAGTCTGAATCATCATGATGATGAAGACGCATGGAGAGATCTCAAATTACTTAATGATAGTTAAATGTTTGAGATTTCTCCGCTTCATCCGCCAACCAGCGGATTCCGGTCGAAATGACAACGCTTCATTTCTCTCAGTATCTTCCGGCAGTGTTCAACCCATATTTTTTATCAATGGCTTTGTCGTTGACAAACATTTTTAATACGCATTTTTGTCGCATTCAGAGATCGTCAGTATCGGTTGCAATAACAACAACTGAAACTGAAAGGAAAATGCTATGAAAAATGCAAACCCGGCTATTGATCGATCCATGCCGGCCTTTAAGATCGAACGCACCTCACGTTATACGCAAAGCGAAGAAACGGCCAATGCGCTTTCCCACATGATCGGAACACTGTTGTCTGTTTACGGACTGATCCTGCTACTGATCTATTCGATCCG
Source organism: Fidelibacterota bacterium (assembly GCA_021734505.1). GTDB lineage: Bacteria > Fidelibacterota > Fidelibacteria > Fidelibacterales > Fidelibacteraceae > M50B103. The sequence goes on from JAIPIT010000094.1 coordinate 2,058, forward strand.
AAGCGGAATCACCATGAACATCGTGGGGGCATCCGTGTTCGGCTCTTCAATGCTCGCTCTATATCTGTTCTCCGCTCTGACCCATTCTCTTCCGACGGGAAGAGCGAAGGATATCTTCCATAATCTTGATCAAATCGCGATCTACATATTGATCGCCGGGACCTATACGCCTTTTGCCCTGATGTTGAAAGGCGACTGGGGTTTATTTATTCTGGCGATAGAATGGGGGCTGGCGGTGAGCGGCATTATGCTTAAATTGCTGATGCCGGGAATCTACGAACGGGGCGTGAACATCCTGATCATTGCATCATACGTGATCATGGGATGGCTGGTCGTCCTGTTTACCGGACCGATGTTGCGACGATTTCCTCCGGAATGCCTGACCCTTATCTTATTGGGTGGTGGACTGTATACTTTGGGTATCTTTTTCTTTAAAATGAAGAATCTGAAATACAGCCATCTTATCTGGCATCTAATGGTCATGGCTGGATCAGCCGTACATTGGTGGGCAGTGATGGGGTATGTGTTGAAAGCGTAGATATATAACGTAAAACGACGCGTCATGGCGTGTCGATACAAAATTAACATTATAATGTAGAGCCACACCATGGTGTGGCTCTATTAATCATTGCAACATTTCTTCCAATTTAAACCCGGGAATGAGCTTGATATTATGATTTTTAAGGAGTTTAAGTCAGTGAGTGTCCCCAGAGGGGATAGACAATAATAGAGATTTATTAGAATATTAAAAATACAACCACAGCGTGGTTGTACGATATTTGTTCAACCGCTCTGCGGTTGGATTTCATGAGGATGCAACATATCTATTATTGTTCATCCCCTTCGGGGATTATCCAAAAACAAATTCTTTGTGCCTTTGTGTAAAAATTCTTCTATTTCAACATTTCTTCCGAATCGAAATCCCGATACGGTGTTAATTGTTCAAAAATAAAATCATGCTCTTTACTTCCATCTACAACGGTTTCCGCCAGTATCCTGCCGACGCCCGGTCCCAGCATAAAACCCTGACCGCACATGCCGATGGCAAGCAAATTATTTTCCACTTCATGGTTCATGCCGATGATAGGAAATCCGTCGGGTGTCATAGGATACAGTCCGCGCCATGTCCTGCGAACCCGAAGGTTCCTCAAACGCGGATAAATATCGATCATGCGCTTCACGACCTGGGGAAGGAATTCCGAGGTATTATCACAGTCTAAGCCTGACCTTACCGGCAGAGGCGTGATGCAGAATACGACTTGGCCTTCCTTGTTTTGATAAAAATAATAATTCTTTGAATGCCTGGCAGGACGGATATCGACGATCATGGGATCAAACAGGGGCTGAACGGGTTGAGTTATACCCGCTTCGTGGGAATCGGGATAAACCGGAAAATCCTGTCCGGTCATCAGACCGACTTCACGCCCATAAGCTCCGGCACAATTGATCACCAGTCCGCCCGCGTAACGGTGGTTGGCTGTAATGACCTCAATGATCTTTTTACCCTGTGTTTTCATATAGCAGACTTCTTCGTTAAAGAAAAAATCGGCTCCGTTTTTTTTAGCAAGCTGATAATAGGCATCGGCCACCATCAGGGGAGAGGCGGACCCGTCCTTCGGAGAAAAAGTCCCGCCGCGAAGTTCTGTCATGTTAATACCGGGGACAAGTGAGGAGATCATGGCGGGATCGGCCCAATCAATATTGAGATTGAATTTCGTTTGGATCTTCAGCAGATCTTTCAGGGCTTTTTCATCGCTTTCAGTATAAACGGGATAAAGGTAACCGCCCTGTTTCCAGTTCACGTCACAGCCGTGTTCATCATACAGATGCGCAATTTGATCGATGCTGTCCTGGCAGATGGCGATCTTTGCGGGATCGGAATGTGTGGCGCGGATACCGCCAATAGCTGCACGATTTTGTCCGCGGCCAACCGAAGCTTCTTTTTCTATAACGCCTACACTGACACCCTTAGAGGCAAAATGAAAAGCGGTGGGAAGTCCGACGGAACCGGCGCCTATGATCAGAATGTCGTAGGTTTTCATTTGTCGCTCCCGGAAGTGTCTTCATTGATGAGTTCATGCATGGGTATCTCAACGGTCAGGGGGCGTTCGGTTGATGGTGTCACCTCTTCAAAAGGTATGCCGAGTTCCCTGAAAATTCGGGGTAAAACCAATGAACAGTTCTTACCGCCGCAGGAACCCATTCCAACCCGGATGTTTTTCAACTGGTTGATATCCTTAACGGCATGTTCACGTATATAATCCTTTACTTCTTTTACGGAAACCATTTCACAGCGGCAAACGATCGCTTCATCGGGCAGATATGAATAAGATGTTTTGGCCAGGGGACGTATCTTCGATGCTTCTTGCACACAAACGCCTGCGATCTCCTGAGCATTCTTCAAACCGGTTTCCATCGTTAAAAGAGTGGTGAGTGTTTTTTTATCAAATCGTATGCGTTTAACGATGCCGTCTTCCAGGTAATTGCCCTCCATATCGGTCAGCGGTAAGCGGTCACCAACTTCAAAATCAACCAGAAATTCGTAAGGCAGTACGACCTCGGCAGATTTTTCGCCGGTCCTTTTTGCCAAAGTAATGGCCAGGCCGGGGCAAATGGCCACACATTTCATACAACCGGTGCAATTCCCGGTGTATTCCGGAATGTCCATAATATTATTTTGTCGCGCCTGTAGAGAAATCGCTCCGACCGGGCAGATTGTTTCACAGGGATTGCATGGGATCTCCTGTATACAGTGGATCACCGGTTGAAAACGATCGGTGATCGGTCTGATCTTTTTTGGAAAGACTTTACCGGGGTGACTTTTCAGGATCTCGGCCTTTTTATAAAATTCGTCATCGATCTCGATATTTTTGCCCTGTTCTTTCGCCATAGTCAGTCCGGCGATCCTGCCCCCGAACATGGCGGAGGATGCCTCGGCGATCTCATCAGCATCACCTGCTTTAACAACCGGAAAACCGAAATCTTTTGCCATATTATAAAAACCGTCGATAGAAGCGAGGCCGACTGCAACCAGCAAGGTATCAACGTCAAAGCTTTTGGCCGTTTCCAGGATCGGCCGCCATTTATCGTCAACTTCTGCAATGGTGACCTTTTCGATCTGATCTTTGCCTTCGGCGTGAAGAATGGTATGATCCAAATAAATGGGGACGCCCATGCGGCGGATCTTGTCGGCATGCACCTTGTAGCCGCCGGGTTCGGGAAGAATATCGCAGATACCTTTTACCGTGATCCCGGCTTGAAGAGCATGATAAGCCGCGATCAGACCCACATTTCCGCTGCCTACAATGAATATTTCATCGGAAGAACGCACAAGGTCCCGATTGACAAGTGTTTGGAAAGCACCTGCGCCGTAAATGCCCGGAAGATGGTTGCCCGGGAAAACCAGCGAACGTTCTCGTGCGCCGGCCGATACGATCAATCCCTTAAAAGCAACGATCCGGTAATTCTTGTTATTTACGTAAAGGCCGGCTTTCTTATCTTTGTAGATGCCAGCCACCATAGTGTCGGTCATTACGGTGATCTTATCATGCGCGTTTACCTTTTCTTCCAGAATAACCCCGATCTCGTGACCGCGTGTTCCGGCGTAGCAATCGACTTTAGACCCAAAAAACTTATGGGTTTGCAGAAGCAGTTTACCTCCAAGATGTGATTTATCATCCGCAATGATCACCCTGAAGCCTTTATCGGCAAGTTCCAGCGCCGCCGTCAGACCCGAGGGGCCACCGCCGACAACCAGAACGTCGCAATCAAGATGTTTTTCTTGAGTTCTGCCCAAGGGTTGATCATTGACGGGAAGTTTCGGCAGACCTTTCAGGGTGCGAACATCCATGTTTTTTTCCAGGGGTGTAATGCAGGATTTCATGGGAAATCCGTTGATCAATACCGTGCAATGGGAACACTGCCCGTTGGCACAAAAAATACCCTGGGCGGCTTCATTTTTATGATGAATTGAAAATATTTGAATACCATTTGCGATCAAAGCTGATGAAACGGGATCTCCTTCGATACCCTGCAATTTTTCGCCGTTATAGTAAAACGTCACATGTTTTTTTTCCGTGACGTTCAATACCGGATGTTGTGTTAATTCCCGCACTGAATAACTCCTTAAGAAACACAAAAAATGTAGTAAAAAAAAAGATGAAAATCATGTAAAAAACGTTGAGATTAAGCAGAAAAACATAATTTACGGTTTGTTTGTTAAAAATATAAATTGAGGGTATATTTTAAGAAATAAATTATTATATTACATTAAACATTATTGTATCCTAGATTCAAGTAGTAAGTGCAATTTTATAGTTCTCAAAAAATACTTCATTTGGCGTCAAATAGCCAAGAGTTTTTCTGGGTCTGTTGTTTAGTTTTTTCATTGCCATTATGAGCTCTTCATCCGTAATGGTTTTAA
>JAIPIT010000115.1 GCA_021734505.1 Fidelibacterota bacterium
TTAAAACCATTACGGATGAAGAGCTCATAATGGCAATGAAAAAACTAAACAACAGACCCAGAAAAACTCTTGGCTATTTGACGCCAAATGAAGTATTTTTTGAGAACTATAAAATTGCACTTACTACTTGAATCTAGGAGTTAATTTAAAAGGAGAAAACATGAAAAGAGCACTTGTTCTTGTACTTGTGTTTGCACTTTTTGCATTTGCATTTGCACAGGATGCCGCAACGGCCGTTTCTGTTGTGAATGATGCTGCAAAAGTCTGGCAAACTGATCCCAGTGGCGCCGCACGCGGTATTGCCGGCGGCGTTGACCTTGATGGCGACGGTTATCTTGAATTCTATGCAACGAATTATGATTATGGTAACTGCGTTGTAGGGTTCGAGGCAATCGGCGGTGACACACTGGAATATTTCTGGCGTTCTGATACAACGAATGCCGCTGCAATGTATTCATCAGGTACACGTTTCGTACAAACCGGCGATATTGACGGTGATGGAGAAGGAGAAGTCATCTTCTTCCGCGGTCGTTATTCAACCGTTGCAGAAGCAGGTTTGTACATTTATGAAATTGCCGGTGACAATACGTTCAAACCGTTGAAATTCTACAGTATTGACGATCTAAGTCAGCTTTATAATTTCAATGGCGAAGGAACCACCATTGCCTTTGGTACAGTTGAGCATTTCGTCGTTAGAGATGTTGATAAAGATGGTTATGACGAGATCATTTATGCGATGAATGGTGCAACTTATGTTACCGATCGCATTGATACAACTGCTACTGATACAACTGCTTATGGACACTCGGAAGATTTCTTTGCGGTTCTTTCCGCAACTGATGACCTTCAGGGTTTTGGCCGTCTCCAGTCTGAATTCATCACTTCCGCCCGTGACATTGACATGGGTGTTTTGGGTTTGGATAAAAACGATCCCTTCTTTGGTCGCGACTTATACTCCAGAGGTGGAAGAATTTTAGGTGGCGGTTCTGCCGTTGCGGTAGAAGTATGTGATACTGACGGTGATGATCTGAACGAAATTGCATGTTTCGTCTGGAATTACAATAATGTATTCTTTGTTGAAGCTACAGGTCCCAATACCTATTCCTTTGGTGATACGACTCATCAATATCTCACAGGACCCGACGGTGTATGTTTATTACAACCGGTTGTCGGTGATGTGGATGGCGATGGTAATGACGAAGTTTACTACAATGCATATCCGGCATATGAAACATTTCAAATTAAAGATCTGAATGGTGATGCAACTAATTTTGATACAACCGAATTCACTATCATAAACGGTGAAGAAGGTGATCCTACCGGTTCATGGTGCGGTGGTGTTGTCGGTGATGTCGACGGCGACGGCAACAATGAACTGATCATGGGTAACAGCATGGCTTCCGGTGATATCAATGTTTGGGACGGAACCTCATGGGAAACATATTACTCGGTAGAACCTGATACCAATATGTACTATGAAACGGTTGCCGGTGCAAACCATAAGTTCGTTGATAAACTGACAGACATTGATAATGATGGTTTTATGGAAATCATCTGCGCCTATCAGGGCGAAGTCGATTCCATTCATCAGATTGTCGGAACAGATACGAACTGGGTTGCAAACCCGTTCTTCTCACCGATCCGTGTTATCGAATTTGGTGATGATGAGTTGGGAACAGTAACTTCTATTAATCCGGTTGTTATCTCACCCGACGATTTCAAATTGGAAGAAGCATATCCGAACCCCTTCAACCCGACAACTTCCATTTCCTACTATCTGCCGATCGCAAAAGAGATCTCACTTAAGGTTTATAACCTTCGCGGTGAACTCGTCAGCGTTCTCGTAGACAATCAGAGAATGGAAGCCGGAACTCATAACGTTGTATGGAATGCAACGGATATGAACGGTTCACCTCTTTCAACAGGTGTTTACGTTTATAGCTTGACATACGGTAATTTCACCAAATCACATAAAGTGACCTTGTTGAAATAATGATCCACAATCAAAAGGGGAGAGGCTTTCCTCTCCCTTTTTTTTGTCTGATCATAATTCACAAGATGCAAAAAAGGAATTAGAATGCAAAGGAAGTTGTTTGTATTAATATTTGCAATCTTCTCTATGATCTCTATGGTATTCGCAGGCACGACCGGCAAGATAACGGGTTTGGTGCTGGATAATGATACCGGCGATCCCCTGATCGGTGTCAATGTGATGCTGGCCGGGACCTCGATGGGGGCTGCAACCGACCTGGAGGGCTATTTTACGATACTTAATGTCGCTCCGGGCATGTATGAGGTCGTCGCAACCTCAATTGGTTATAAAACCTTCAGGATCAAAGATATACGTGTGTCTGTGGATCATACGACAAATATTGATATTAACATGGAATCCTCGGTTATCGAAGGTGAGGAAGTCGTTGTTATTGCTCAAAAAGAATTGATCCAGAAGGGGCTAACATCATCCGAATCGAGTATTTCAGAAGATGAGCTTGAATCCATGCCGGTGGAATCCTTTACCGGATTGTTGGCCACTCAGGCAGGTGTTACACAGGGATCTGACGGTTCATTGCACGTGAGAGGCGGTCGAGCCAGCGAAGTGACCTATATGGTTGACGGTATACCTGTTTCAAGCGATCTGGGATTATCTTTATCTACCAACGTTATCTCGGAATTGACCCTGATCTCAGGTACTTTCAATGCCGAATACGGTAAAGCCATGAGCGGTATTGTCAACATTGCGACAAAAGAGGGAGCTAAGAAATTCAAATCCCGTCTCACAACACAGTTTGGAGATATGCTGACCTGGAATGATACTTATATCAAGGGAAGTGAATTCAATCCTTTGACTTTCCAGCGTTATGATCTGGACCTGAGTGGTCCGATCTCTTTTCTTCCGGAAGGATCTTATTTTATAACGGGTACTTTCAGGAATCATTTGGGCTGGCTTTACGGTATAAGAGAACATACAACCTATGATTATGCGATGATCGGTAACAACAGCGCAACCATCCTGATGACTGGTGACAGTGCTTACGTCCCGATGAATACAAGCAATTCTGAAAAGATCATGGGAAAACTGGCTTTTAAACCGCTTAGAAACACCAAACTTATGTACCAGTTCATCGGAGATTTCGGTGAATGGCAAAACTATGAACACAGATGGATGTTTGCGCCGGATGGACGGTATCAGTATCATTCCAATGACATGATGCATGCGCTTCATTTGACTCAGACAGTGAATGAAAAAACTTATTTTACTCTTAAATATTCCTATAAAACAAGTCATTCGGAACAATATGTCAACAAGATCGATATTCCATTTACTCATGATGAAGATCTAAACGGGAACGGAATTATCGATATCATTCCCGGACTGAATGTTTCCGAAGATCTGAATGGAAACGGAATACTGGACAGCGATCTTTCAGTAGACTGGGATTTTATCAACCAAAATGGCGCTTTTATTCCCAATGATATTTGGTATACATTGGATATGGGGGATTCAACCCTTGATGTACCCTATTACGTACAGGATAATGGCAGAACCGATGTGCCGGCATATCATTTTTATTATGGCGGTCAAAGTATGGGATATTATATTTCCGAAGATAAATCACATACGGTAAAATTCGATTTTACATCTCAGGTAAACCGCGAACACCAATTGCGTACAGGTTTTGAATTCAATACCTATGAACGTCATCGCAACAGTTCCGTTTTGCAAATGAGTGAACAAGTATCGGATATTCCACCCTTTATTCAGAATGCTCGTGTGTCAAATCACGATTATTATACTCACTATCCTTATGATTTTTCTGCTTATCTTCAGGATAAGATCGAGATAAAGGATCTTATCATTCAGGCAGGCCTTCGCTATGATTATTTCAATGCGAACACCGTATGCATCGACCCTCTTACAAGAGATACCACCGATGCATCGCCGAAACATCAGCTAAGTCCCCGTTTGGGTGTCAGTTTCCCGATCACCGATCAGGGATTCATACACTTTTCTTACGGACACTTCTTCCAGATGCCGTCTTTCTATTATCTTTATACGAACCCTTTGTTAAAGCAAGGTGCAAGCGTTTCCAGATTTGGAAATCCCGATATCGACCCCCAGAAAACGGTTATGTATGAGCTTGGACTTCAGCAACAATTATCGCCGTCCACAGCTATAGATCTGACCATTTTCTACCGCGATATTTTGAATTGGCTGTCAACGGAATATAATTTCGTAGATAACACATATAAGTATACACGCTACATAACGGAAGATTACGGAAATGTGCGCGGGATCACTTTTGCTCTGACACAACGTGGTGGTCAAATACTGACTTTCAATGCCGATTATACCTATCAGATCGCCGAAGGCAACTCATCGTCGCCCGATGCGAAATATTATGACGCCTTGAACAATGTAGAAAGTGAGACAAAAGTAGTGCCGCTGGATTGGGATGTACGACATACCATCAACGGCAACCTGACCATAAAGCCCATGCAGGATCTTGGTATCGGTATTTTGGGCAGGTTCTCAACCGGTAAACCCTATACACCGACCGTACAGGGGCAGCGGGATGCCGAAGAGAACTCAGACAGGAAATTATCTGAATTTACTGTTGATTTTAAAGCATATAAATACTTTTATATCGGTAAACAGCGCATCAGCGTTAATTTAAAAGTTTATAACTTGCTGGACAGGGCGAACGGACGGTACGTATTCAGTGGTACCGGCCGTTCTGGATATACGCTGGTTCCCACCTACGTTGGCGATCCGGCAGAAAAATATCCCGACACACAGGGTATTCATTCTCTTGAAGAGTATCTCTATGGTCCGACAAGTTATTCATCACCGCGCCAGATACTTCTGAGTATTGGCTGGGATATTAACAGTTAAGCAGGTAATGAGGATAAATAATGAAATTATTACATAAATATATCATCTCCCTTGTGTTGATCATCGGTACAGTTCTTTTTGCTCTGGATCCGAATGTAACGATCAGCTCCGGTAATGAAAAAGAGATGTATTTCAGAAAGCAGCAGGAATTGCAAAAACCAACTATTATTGATGCCGACAGGCCGGTTCCGCGTGAAGCGATCATCTCGGGAAACCAGATCAGGACCTTGGTCTTCGATTACGGTTCGATCGGTCACCCTTCGAGAGAACCTTCCATGGAATGGCCGATCTATTCGGCTCATGGTTATGCCTATGAGTTCGGCCCCCTTGTCGGTGTGGAAGTCCCGGTTGACGCTAACGGTCACTATATAGAAGCATATACCGGTCCTGATGGTATGAAAGAATTGGATAGAAGCGTTCCGGGTTATGATACGACCTATTATATTGTATCGGACGGATTGCTTTCCGGCGGCGGTGTTCTGATGAATGAAGTGAGTCCTACCAACAAACGTTGGGGATGGGAACCTCTGGCAGATTATGCCAATGATGAAAGTGAAAGCATTCCTATGTCGCATAAACCCGATACATGGAATCCTGCCTGGGGCAATAACTGGCCGGGAACCTATAAAGCAGGTGTTTCTTCCGCAGATCAATCCATTTATTATGAAATGGATGACCGGTATAACCTTGAATTCTATCCGGCATTCAAACCTTTTAGCCCCTATGATTCGATAGCTTGGGATTCATTAAAACTAAGCTATGGCGGAACGGGGATCAGCATTGTGGTAAGAGCTTACCAATGGTCAAATCCCGAAGCCAGCGATGCCGTGTTCTTTGTTTATGAGGTCACTAATGAAAGCGAGAACGATTATGAAAAAGTCGTTTTCGGTATGTTCGGTGATCCGCATATCGGTGGCAGTAACGATTACTCCGATGATATGGCTTATTTTGACAACCAATTGAACATGGTTTACGGCTATGACAGCGATAACAGAGGTGACTGGAACGGAGTAACCGGCTGGCTGGGTTATACATTCCTGGAAAGCCCCGGAAATCCTTATGACGGTATTGATAACGACGGCGACGGTATGGTTGATGAATCTATGCAAGACGGCATAGACAACGACGGCGACTGGGATGTTGATCGTGATGATGTCGGTCAGGACGGATTGGGTCCTCTGGATCCCGGCTATCCCGGCCCCGATTTTGGCGAAGGCGACGGTATTCCCACAAGCGGAGACCCGGACGATCCGACAAAACCCGGTGAACCTCATTTTGATGGAACAGACCTGGACGAAGCCGACCAGATCGGTCTGACAAGTTTTGATGCGTTTG
>JAIPIT010000012.1 GCA_021734505.1 Fidelibacterota bacterium
CGGTTCCGGTAAAGTAGCCGAAGACCTGATGCTGGTCGGATTGGATCAAGAGAATATTTGCATTGGAGTGGCGATCGAGGATAGGTTGGAATTGCATTTCAAAACGCTTGTCGGAGGATGTGAAGGTCCAGGGTTTTGTATATGAATCTTTTGGGATATGAAAAGTGACATCCTCAAGCTTATGAGCTTTGCCTTTGTAGAAGAGCATGTTCTCGCTGGCTTGGGATGTATCGCCGAATCCGTAACCGATATTGAAGCCGAAGAGTTCACCGTTCAATTCTCCTGAGGCAGATCCCCAGTACCAGGTGTTTTGATAGGTCCAGACGCCGCGGCCCCAGTCGAGGACGCCGAAAGAGGGCGTTTTTCCAAAATCATAGGTTTTACCGTCAAAAGTAACCGTTCCGCTTGCCCGCATATTGTTGATCTTCTGGTTGTAGTAAAAACAGCCTTTTTTGTGAAAGGGCGTGGCGATGACCATGGAATCGTGCGCCGGGTCTTTTTGCAATGTGATCTTGCCTTTGAGGTGCTTGCCTTTGACGAAATGAGAAATATCCACATTTAAAACACGGGTGTTCAGATTATTCTCAAAATAGATCAGAAAATCTTTTCTCTTGAATTGAACATCACCTTCAACCGAGCTGGACGGCATGGTGAATTTGCCCATGGGAAAGGGTGTCATCAATGTTCGGGTGATCTCTTTTACTTTGTCAAAATCAAAAAATGTGACGGAAATAAAACCCATATAACCATTATCGGCAATGGTAAGCGCTAACCCGAAATGCTCGTTCAACATAGCATAATAATCCCACTCTTTGATCCGGCTTTTGTGCGCCTTGATCATCGTGCGATCATAAGCCAGAAGAAGAGAGCGTGCCCAGCCGGGCTCTGTAATAAGACCTTTATTATTTAATAATAGGCCTTTTTGTGTAATTTCATGTTGTGGCATTTCTTACCCCTTTAAGAGTAGTTATGAGTTATGAGTGATAAGGGATGAGTACCCCTCTACTCATAATTCATAACTTATAACTCAAAACTATTTTCATTTCCAAGGTCCGGCATATCTTGTATAAACGTTTGGGTCCGCATAAACTCCGTTGATCGTGATAGCCTGGGTGGGACAGTGATTATAACAGCGCATACAGGCAGTGCAGGTAGCGTGAAAAGTAAAGACGGCATTTTCTTCAATAATGGAGTGTGTCGGGCATTCCCGAACACAGAGTCCGCATAGCGTACAGCGTTCCGGATCTACGCCCAAGGTTTGATAGTGCGTTTGCAATCCATTATGGAAAGCTTTTCTTATCTTTATGCCCACCAGTAATTGCGGTCCGATCCCCTGGATCTTACATTTTCCCATCAAGATCGATGCGCCTATTTTTTCAATTTTCTTTTTTAACCGGGTTTTTGATAATAAACGTTTTTCCGGCGTCTTGATGCCCACCTTCATTTTGGGTGTTGAAATATTATTGAACATCTTGACGTTATAGTATGCATAAATATGTCTCCCCAAAGCTTTCTTTTCGGCAAAATAACCCAGGGCATTGACATAGCCAAACGTTGCGATCACGATGAGAGATCTATTTCCCGGGATCATTGCGGTCACTTTTTCGATCACGATCCGGGGAACATGCGCGCCATACACCGGATGAGCAACAATGAAGGTATCATATGCGTGATAGTCGAAATTATGTTCTTTTTCAAGGTCAAAGAGCGCGACCGTATTCCCGGAAGAGATCAATAACGGGTGAAGGGTTTCAACCAGCCATCTGGTGTTTCCTGTTCCACTGAAGAAAAGTAATGCGATATGCATAAATTGTTATCCTTTGTCAAGACTCCATTTACGATAGAATCCGTTTTTTTATAAGAGCATACAAAGAAACGATGACAAGAAGGCCCAGCGACACAGATAAGGTAAACAAGATATCTTTGTAAAGTATCTCAGCATTATATCGTTTGATAAAGATCCCAACAAAGGCCCAAATGATCACGAGTGAGTAACAGAGTTTTTGCTTTTTGATCAGCATAATAACTGTAATACTCGTGGCGATCAAGATCATCGTGATCGTCCAAACGTTTTCAGATATTCCCCATGCGCCCCAATTCTTTGCGACTAAAAGAGCGGTCGTATTCGCTATGGTCGCAACCGTGATCCACCCGAGATAGATGGTAATGGGAGCGGAAACCGCCAGAGTTTTAATAAACCCCTTGGACTCTAGTTTACCGGTCTTTTGAAAGAGATAGATCAATGTGATGAGCAAAGCCAGCATGATACATTCGGCCCAGCCGATCAGTTTATAATGCCAGAAAAAGATCCAGGCCCCGTTCAACAGGCAGGTCAGGGCAAATGCCAGCTGCGTTTTTATGCAAAGTACGCCTTTCGTCCCTTTGAGCGCAATAATCAAAGCATAGATAACATAGATGAATAGAAGCAGATAGATCAGTCCCCAGATCGAAAAGGTCAATCCCGTCGGAACGAACAGATTCGGATAAAGTGCCGACAGCTCGCCCGTATTGAGTCCATTGATCGGCAAGATATTCGCAAGCGCATTGATGGTAAGCATACTCGCGAAAAGCAGAAAGTTCAAGACAGCTAAAAAAACATGCAAATTCCTATGTTCATTTGTCGCATGCATAATAACACTCCTTCTTATTTATTCAGACTAATACTTGTAGTGGAATAAATCTACAGAATTTTCATGGTTGATGCAAGAATAGTAAGCAATAGCCACAATGCCGAAATTAGTCTGGAAAGCAATACACAGTAATTGCCAATTGTTTAGAAATCTTGTTTTAATACTCAAACTCACTTATTTTAAAAAAGTAAAAAAATTATGCAATAAACCGGCAAGTAATTCGTTGTTCAATATGAGAACAGGTTATAACGGAGCAGGCATGGACAGCAAGCAGATCGAAAGGCTTTACAGGGAAGAGAAGGCAAAAATGCTTTCCTATGTGAGGTCGCACATGAATGACCGCACCCGGGATGCGGAAGACATTGTGCAGGATGTCATGCTGAAGATGTTCCGTTTGATCAACCTGAATACCAAGATCGAGAATCTGGCAGCCTATGCCTGGCGCTCTTTGAAAAACCTGGTCATCGATTCCTATCGCCGGCGTGACTCACAAGATAACGAAGACATTGACGATCATCATGATCGACTGGCTTCGGAAGAGAGCACACCGGAGGAGAATATGCTGCGAGAGCATTTTTCAGATTACCTGAAGGACGCTCTTAAACAATTGAAGCCCTCCGAACGAGCCATTTGGATCGCCACGGAAGTGGATGGCGTGAGCTTTCATGAACTGGCTATGGCATGGAATGAGCCTGTCGGAACGCTGTTATCCCGCAAGTGCCGGGCAGAGAAAAAGATCTTGAGTACCATGAACAATATTTATGAAGGAGACAAAAAATGAATTGGGAAACATATCACCCCGCAAAAAAGATCGTCCTTGTCATAGGAGGTATAATTCTTGGAGTAGGCGTTGCCATACTGGTTGGTTTTATCATCATGTGGCTGTGGAACGGCTTAATGCCAAAACTCTTTAATTTACCGATGATCACTTATTGGCAAGGTATTGGACTGGGCCTTTTGGGCCGACTGCTTTTCGGTGGCGTTGGCGGCGGCAATAGCAAAGATAGCAGCTCAAAACGCAAAGGCAAACAACGTATATCTCATTGCGAAGATGCCTATGAAACAGATTGGGAAAAATACGACAAATGGTGGGAAAAAGAAGGCAAGAGGTCTTATGATGAATTCAATACCGAAACAGAAGTCGTGGAAGCTGAAGAAGTCACGAGTGAAACGTAAAGCGTAACGAGTGATTGGTGTAGGGAACAGGCATGCCTGTTCCAAGACATAAGGAAAAAGAAAAGGGGCTCAGAATTCTGAGCCCATTTTTATTTCAAACAAACTAAACCTGTCGTTCTGAACGTAGCGTAGCGAAGTTGAAGAATCTATTCATGAGTCAGTATTTTGTGACATGAATAGATCTTTCCCCTTCCCGATGCTTCGGGATCGGGGCATAGGATGACATTAAAATTTTATTATATACTATTAATATTAATCAGTTTTCAGCGTTTTAAATCGCAAAATATGTATGCTCACTGCAATGGCGACGGCAAAAAGAAAGATACGCAACCAGAGGACATTCACGATAAAGATGGCGGAAGAACTTAGTGTTATCCATAGCATGGCAAGGATATAGATCTTGTATTTTAGAGCCAAGCCTTTTTTATCACGATAATCGCGTAGGATCTTACCAAAGAAACGATTGCCGTAGAGCAAGTCGTAAAATTTTTGAGAGCTTCGCGCAAAACAAGCGGCCGCAAGAATAATAAAGGGAGTGGTGGGAAGAATAGGAAGTAGAACGCCGATAAGCCCTAAGATCAGTGATATAGATCCCACAACAATGAGGATAGTCCTGACAATGGGATTTTGTATTGTTTTGATCTCTTGTGAAGAATTGGTTTTGTGTTGTGCCGGGGGCATTGGATTTTCACTTATGTAAAGACGCGATGCATCGCGTCTTTACAAGATGTATATATTATTAACTAATGTTTACTATGACGAAACGATATTATCTTTCGTTAATTCAACTTCAGAGATCGTATTATGTTTGTTTTTAGAACTTTCGATCATGACTTCGATATAATGCGGCGTAAGCCCATAAAGGAAACCTTCTTCAAAACGCTCCCAGAGAACGGCTTGACGAGTTCCGATGAATTGTTGTGCGTATGTAGAGCGAAAATTGCGGTCAGAATCATCTAGAATACTTGCCCGGGCTTTTTTGCCCATTTCCGGTACTTGACCTTTCATGGTCGCGGCCGGAGTTCCCTTTCGTTGAGAATAGCGGAAGACATGTAAATAAGAAAAATCAATTTTTTTAATATAATCAACGGTTTCGCAGAAGAGTGCATCATTTTCACCCGGGAAGCCGACGATCACATCGGTTCCAATGGAGGCAAGTGGAATATACTTGCGAATTGTCTCAATTTTCTTGCTGAAGTCGGCAGTAAGATATTTGCGATGCATGGCCTTTAAAATGGTATCCGATCCCGATTGCAATGAAAGATGGAAATGCGGCATCACTTTTTTAGATTTGCCGATATGCTCGACCAGTTCATCGCTAAGTGTGTTCATTTCGATGGAAGAAATACGGATACGTTCCAGACCTTTGATCTTTTCCAAAGTTTTTACCACATCGATCAAGCGACGATCCTGATCTTCATAGGCACCGATATCGATACCGGTCAGAACGATTTCTTTATAGCCCTTTTCGGCGAGCTTGCGGGCTTCTTCAACGGTATTATCAAAATCCCGGCTCACAGCGTTACCGCGGGCATAGGGGACGATGCAATAAGTACAAAAATTATTACAGCCTTCCTGGATCTTCAGGTAAGCGCGAGTGCGGTCGGTAGCGGCAATAAACGCCGAACTGAGTCGTTCTGTGTTATCCACCGGTGAAATACGAACCTGTTGTTCTTTATTTTTCTGATAATCTTTAATAGCAGGAAAAAGATCAAATTTGTCCCGGCTGCCCAAAACAATATCTACACCTTTGATCTCTCGTGACGTTTCAGGATTCACCTGAGGGAGACATCCGGCAAGGACAAGAATTCCATCAGGAGATAAGTGTTTTGCCTGGTACAATGCCTGCCGGGTCTTACGATCGGCGCGATTTGTGAGCGTACATGAATTTACGACCATCACATCAGCGATTTCTTCAAAATCGACTACTTCATAACCGTTTTCATTTGCCGCATATTTCAATGCTGAGGTTTCAGCTTGATTAAGCTTACAGCCAAGAGTGTAAAATGAGATACTGGGTATTGTTTTTATAATAATTCCTATCTAGGAAGCCAGATTGTGACTTCCATTGTTTGATTTCCCCATTCCATTGCCTGTTCATGGCTTTTGAAGAAAATATCAATGTGTTTGCCCTGTATAGCGGAGCCCCGATCTTCTACCGTACCGTAACCATAGCCTTTAATATACATGATAGTACCCATCGGGTAAAGCTTGGTGTCGGCAGCAATGGTTCCCGCATGTGCCATGATCCCGCTGACAGTCTTTCCAACGATCTTTCGTTTCCCTTTTCGGGGTCCGTATGAATATACGGGCTTATTAAAGCGGTTATATTCCCAACCGCAACATTCACCGCAAGCACAGTAGGCGGTAACTTGCAAAGTTTCTACTTTATGCGGCTTAACGATCGGTGGACGCAGTTGATATTGAAAAACCGTACAAGCATTACTAAAAGGGATCAACAAGATCAAGAGGATGATTACTGATATCCTCCGCCATATGAATATTTTTTTATTCTGAATGTTCATGATCGTGCTTGTGTTCTTCTTTCTGCTTTAGAATTGATTCCAATTCCAAAGGATGAGTTATTTTTCCTGTCATTGCCGCTGAAAAACAGGATAAAGCATTTGCCAGCATACCACCTGAATGTAATATCTGTGCGGATGTTCCCAAACGAGCGCCTTTCGTATCGGGACGACTGACAAGTAATTCAAGAAAAGACGAGGGTAAAAGATCAAAACCGATCTCGGTTAATATGCCCGCAATGCCCATATCCAACAGATCTCCATTCACCAATTGCGAACCGGGCATGATACATGCTGTTACAGTATCTGTCAGGGGAGTATAGCGAATGAGCTTCAATCCGGTTTCAATATCAGCATAGCGGCAGGATGTATCACCGCCAATAAATATCAGGGCCGTTTCTTGTCCGTCTTTATCTGTTAAAGGTTCTATCTTGATCTTATCTTTTTCTTTCCAGGCCAACATGGGATGGATCTTCTGTATATCGATAGTGATCGTTTCTTCGTCGTCCTTGAGTTCAGGGAAATAATAATGGCCTTCACCATCGGCCCGGTCCTGTAAAAATGCCATCACAGTCTCATCCACCTGAAAAAGCAGATGTTCATACCCCAAATCGGTCAGAATGCGCGCCAGATTGAAACGCTCATGCAGGGGCAGCGCATTAAGTCCTTCGCCGTGTATCTCAAGCATGAGGTGTTTATCTTCCGGTTTTAAATAATATTTGATAAGATAAAGGGCGATATCGATCCCGCTTATCCATTCTCCGGGTGACCCTTGAAGAACAATATTCCGAACCTTGGGAGCAGTCAATTTCAGAGTTCCGGTATTCAACAGTTTAAGCATTTCATCGCGATCCAGCAAGGCAACGGCGGTTCCCAAAACGGCCAATTCCAAAAGATTTTTGTCTGTTGTTGCTAAAAGACTACCCGGAAGTGCCAGTCCGTCTTCCGCAGTAACCAATGCCGGCATACCGGTACGGCCGGAGGGATAATATTCCACACCTTTCGATCTCAGGATCTGGATGTCTTTCATTTCTACCAAGTCTTCAATAGGCAGGCGATTATTGATGATCAAAGCCGGGATCTTTGTTGAAGTCAGATTCTCTGCCAAAAAATGGACATCTTTAGTGTTCAGGATAACCTGGTCAATTTTGGTTTTTGCCGCTGCAAGCAATTGATGTATCATGGTCATATAATTGGCTCCGTAATAAAAATATTCAGATAACGACGATTTTTAAGCATATAACCCCAATCCGAAACAATGACCTGATGCCGAAAATACTGCAACGAATGCTGAAAGTCTTTTTCAGCCTCATGTGGTGAATCGACCTCCAATTGAATTGTGGGAATGACTTTAGCATCCGTATTTTCAAGTTCTTCAAGAAGTGACAAACGGATGGAGTCGAAATTTTCATCGGGGATCTGGCAGGAGGTTTTCAGAATGAAATTATCTATAAAAGGTGCCAATGTTTTTACATCTTGTCCGGCCAGTCGCTGGCGTCCTTTATTGTATTCATCTTCTTTCCACGGGAGGACAGAAAGCATGATCTTACATTCCGGATCGATGCTATGAATTCGTTTATTTGCTTTTTCCATGAAAGCAGTGATCGTACCCGTTTTCCACTGGATCCAGGCATTTTTATAATTATCCAGGACCCACTCATTTGTTTCTGCCACCGAAGATGTTTTGGGAAGTTCAATAAGGGCATGTTCAGAGAATGATGTTAAACAGGTAGGACAAAAGCAGTAATTACGGCTATGAGCAACTAATATATCTGTACAGATATCCGATTGTTCAACGGGGAAGGAAAGCTTATCAATATAGATACCATCCGGTTGAAGGATCAGCATTACTTCTTCGATAGCCTGTAATTTATATTCCTGATAAGATTGGTCTGTCGGACAAATTGCCGAAAGGGTTTCAGAACCCGACCGCGAACCAAATTCATTGACCGCTCGCAAAGCGGGTTGTGAGCGATAGGTATAACTATCTTGAAAGATCGGGATCTGAGCAACAAAATTGATATTTCGTCTACGTAGTGCATGACGAAAAGCCAGAAGTTCCGTTCCGTATTCCCAACGCTGAGGGAGTACATCGGAAGGATAATAAGCTGTACCGTCTTCCATGACCGGAACGATCACATGGGTTACATTGGCTTCTTTAAGCTCATCAGCCAAAGCACCCATTTCGCCCCCGTAACGTTGACGTATTTCGGACTTTTGCAAAAGCACATGCACGCCTTTTACCTGTTCAAAACGCGAACAAGCCGTCATGGCTAAAAGTAATGCAAACAAGATGTAGCGTACAATTTTCATCTTGGGAAGATAGTGTATAATTAACGCTATGTCAAGGAGATACGGAGAACCTCACACAAAGTGTCTTTAGGCCGTAAAAACAATTTGGGATGTAGACCGATGATAAAATTATTTGCCATAATAAGACCATAGAACCGGAATAAAGAGCAGTTACTGCAATTGATTTTATGGGAACATATCGGAATATTAACAATATATTGCATGAACTTAGAAAAATAATAATGTAATGTTTGCATCTAGATACGAAAAACCACGCAGGAATTAATGAATTATGATTTCAAAAACTCTAATTAAAATGGACTTATAACATGTCAAAAAAACAGTGTCTTGTCGTACTATCACTAATTACAATCATTGTTCAAATTCAAGCAAGACCTATACAGTTTAATGGGGCAATCTTGCTGGGAGGAAAAATCCCCGAATCCGAAATAGTCAGCTCATTCTACAATAAAAATATTTTAGTACAGGGCGGAGTTGAGCTTGAAGCGCTTTACAAAAGGGTAGGGGTATATGTAAAAGCAAATAAAGTGATCAATAATACTCTTTTTGATCAAACATTGTATCAAAAATTGACCAAAGGTTGGTGGTATTCATTTGGGATAATAAAAAAGTTTGGACTTCCTTCGATATATATTGATACAAAAATCGGGTTTGTTCACTATCCTATGTTTTTTACCGGGAATAATCAGGAAGGATTCGCTTTTGATGTAGCGGTTGGTGTTGGAAAACATTTATCCGAAAAGATATCGTTATCCATAGTAGCAGATTATAACCACAATTCGATGGTGGACAATATGTGGTATTCCGAATATCATGAGCTGACGCCAACTTTTTCTAATGGCGGTTTATCTGTTTCAATGGGTTTTAACTTTGTATTACTATAGACAGAGTCATCTTTCAATTATTTGTTCAAGCAGGGTTTAAAATAAAAGGGCTCGACATGTCGAGCCCTTACATTTATGAAAATATTTTCCAGTTACCAGTCTGCCCTTTATAGCTTTAGCGTAGAAGGGGCGTAGAAGGGTTACTTCTCACTAGTTACTTCTTTGACCTTCTTCCCGAATCCCGGTTCGATCTTAAGGAATTTCAACAGAATAAATCCCGGTATCGTTGCAATGACAACCCAGATAAAGAAGTGTTGATAACCGATAATTTCCTGTAACCAACCGGACATCATGCCGGGTATCATCATGCCCAGTGCCATAAAAGCTGTCGCGATGGCATAATGTGATGTTTTATATTCACCGCGGGAAATGTAGATCATGAACATCATGTAGGCGGTAAATCCAAATCCGTAACCGAAGGTTTCGAAGGCTACACAGGGAACGATAACCCAAAGGCTTGACGGTTGAACGTATGATAAGAAAATATAGACTGCATCCGGAACATTGATCATGATCGCGAACCACCATATCCATTTTTTCAATCCGCTTTTCGATACAGCCATACCACCAAGAATACCTCCCAGTGTCAGGAAGAGCAATCCGATGGTACCATAAGTCAATCCGTACTGACCGGCTGTTAATCCAAGTCCACCCATTTCACGCGTGTCCAGCATGAAAGGTGCCGAAAGTTTAACCAACTGTGACTCACCCAAACGGAAGAGCAGCAAGAAAACGATGGCCAGACCGATGCCGTCTTTAGTAAAAAATGAACCGAAAGTTGAAAAGAAATCTTTGACCGCTTTGCCAACTGACTGTTCTTTGCGTTCTTTCTCGACTTTAGGCAATGTAAAACGGTGTGCCAACCAGAAAATAAAGAACATTGCAGATAGACAGAAGAAAAGTACTGTCCATGCCATTTTAACCTTCCCGGATTCAGCATCAAAAAATGCCGAAGAGGGAGAAACTAATTTCTTATCAAGTTGGATAACGGCCATAACCGGTTTATTCCAATTCTCTGTCGTGAACTCAAAACGCATGGTATCCATAAGTTTAATGCTTTTGTCACCTTTATCCTGACCAAAAGTTACGATGACCGATTTATCCGTTTCAGGTGCTTTTGAAAGGTAGAAGTAGATAATACCAAGATTTCCGTCGTAGTCTGTAACAGCCGCTTCTTCAACGCCGAAATTCCTGCGAAGCCAATTTTCAAAATTCCTGGATTTTACCGGTTTATTTTTATCTTTTCGTATTTTATCTTTTGCAATTTGAGCAGCATTGGGATCAAGTTGTCCCTGTGCAATATTCCATGCCAAAGCAGATTTCATTACGGAATCGGCGTAGGCGGTGGAAACGCGTTTAATTGGAATATCCAATTGCTTAGGGGCATAAACAAGGTACATATCCCCGGGTTGTTCACTGTAATCAAAATGATCAAGCAAAACAGTTTGAACTTTACTATCAGCGGGGACGGCCTTGACTTCTATGCTGACCTTGTCCATACCGGAGGCGTTGATCAAAAGGGAAACGAGGATAACAAAAACACCCTGACCCATGAGCATGGCCACGCGATAAAATGCGGAACGAATGCCGTTGAACAGTGCCTGATTACCTTCGTCAAGACCGATCATGTAAAAACCATCCGCAGCAATATCATGTGTTGCAGAAGTAAAAGCCATCAGCCAGAGGAAAGCGATACTCAGTTTAAAGAAATTTGTAGTTGGGATCGTCAGAGCAATACATGCGAATAAGATACCCAAAACAAACTGCATGATGAGCACCCACCAGCGTTTGGTTTTTAGATTGTCAACAATGGGACTCCAAAGAGGTTTAAGTACCCAGGGAAGATAGAGCAAACTGGTATAGAGTGCGATATCGGTATTGGAGATCCCCAACATTTTGTACATAACGACCGAAACGACCATTACAACGGTGTAGGGAATTCCCTCGATAAAGTACAGCGACGGTACCCAGCTCCATGGGTTTTTCTTCTTCAATTTGTTCATAGAGAACCTTTCTAAAATATATAATTATTTTATTTGTGTAAAGAACGGGCAACCCTATTCCTTACATGGTATAGCTTTATTTATAAATTTTCTTATACTTTGATCCCGGATAATAATGAGCAAGAATTTCTTCGGTTGAATAACCTTTCAATGACATTCCCAATGCCCCGATTTGGCAGAGTCCGGCGCCATGTCCCCAACCTGCACCATGATAGATAAAGCGTTTGGGAACATCGCCGGTTCCAACTTTATCAATAATCACAGCTGATGAGAACAAGAATTTTGGATGCAGGACCAGGCGTGCATTGTAATCTTTGTCAATTTCAATTTCATGTTCTTTATCGTCAAAATCACGATAGATAATACCCAATTTCAATAAGCGTGCAGATTCGGCACGCTGGCGGGTTTGAAGATCAAGAACTTCTTTTACATCTAATTTTAATTTATCGCGCAGGTTTGCAGAAAGTTCATCGTTAGAGATCTCAACGGTCCAACGGAAATATTCGCCTTCATCATCGCAAGCGCCAATATATTGCTTTAATTCATTTTCAGGAACGGTTGTAGAAGAGCAAAATGCTTCCTTTGGATTTGAAAGGATCCATTTTTGCGCATTTTCTTCGATCTTTAGATCCGGAACTTCATTACCTTCAGGCATATCCGGGAGAGCTTGCATATAGGGCAGAGGTGTGTTTTCCCAGAGATTCTCAAAGACCTCCATTTTACCGCCGCAGGATTTGGAATAACGGGCATCACAGATCTTACCGCTATGAAGAATAACCATACCTCGTGTTGCAGCCGTTCCGGCTTTGCTGTTCTCGGTCACATTGTTCAGTCCCTGATAACGCTGACAGCAATCATCATTACAGACGTCTAAACCAATGTCCGTATGTTTTTGTTCAACATTAGCCAACATCCAGGCACGAGCGACGACCGTTTGTGCTTCGATCAGAGCCGGCGGACAAGCAGCGCCCATTTCTGAAGTAGCGACACATGTGAGGTATGTTTCCAAAGGGAGTTCATTGACAACGAGAAGCTTGCCCTCTATTAATGAGATCTCCAGAGTTCCGGGTAATTTAACCGAAATGTATTTTCGCCAGTGGAATTCACGTCCGGAAATAACCGGATCCAGAGTAATATATGCGTCTTCAACGACAGGACGAAAAACGACCTTGTTGACCTTTTCGTATTTTTTCCCATCGATTTGAAAAGAAATGGCATTATCCTCGACGATAAATAGAATGCTTGCAACTTCGCAAGTTGAAAAAGTCAAAGTATCTACGGCTAGTTCGTAATCGCACATATCTGATAAAAAAGTGGTAACTTTTGTTTGATCATCGCTTGGCAGAACAATGCCGACTCTGATCTGGGGCTCCTCATTGGGAATAACACCGGGTTTTAACATGATAGTTTACCTTTCGTTAAAACAAATTAGAATTGTGAAAACAGTGTTTGTTTAAGAATAAAATACATCACTATATAAGCTGTTTAAAATAGTATATAAAACCGCCGTTTTCAATTGGAAAATGGACTATTTGACATGATCTGTTTTTAGACAGGATATTCAGGATAATGATTTAGACAAGGATAACAGGATATTCAGGATAATGATTTAGACAAGGATAACAGGATATTCAGGATAATGATTTAGACAAGGATAACAGGATATTCAGGATAAAGATCGAGACAAGGATAACCCTCTTACTTCGCCAGCTGGCGGATTCGGAAGGGCGGGCAGGATGTTCAGGATAGGGCTTTGGATAGAATAAGCAGAAAGGAAGTTTTAATGATCATGATGAAGACGTGATCAATTCCATTACTACATTAAACCCCTAAACCCTAAACCCTCTACTTGTATTTTGGCATGATTTTCAGTATTATTCCAATCAAATAAGGAAATTGGAATGGACATTGCTCTCATCATCATCGGCCTTCTTTTTTCGATCTTCGGGTTACTTGGTTGTTTGCTACCCGTTATTCCGGGGCCACCATTGAGCTATATTGGATTGTTGCTTTTACACGCTGCACCCAAATATCAGTTTTCGTCTAAATTCTTGATCATCATGGCCGTTATTACGCTTGTGGTAACGGTATTAGATAACTTTATGCCAGCCTGGAGTGCTAAAAGATCCGGCGGTTCCAAACGAGCGGTATGGGGAAGTATGATCGGTCTGGCGGCCGGATTTTTTATTTTTCCGCCTTTCGGATTGATCATCGGTCCTTTCCTTGGAGCTGTGATTGGTGAATTAAGCACCGGAAAAAACTCTAATGAAGCCTTGAAATCGGGATTCAGTACTTTTATCGGATTTCTGGGCGGTGTAGCGATCAAACTTGCCGCATCCGGGGT
Organism: Fidelibacterota bacterium; assembly: GCA_021734505.1. Taxonomy (GTDB): domain Bacteria; phylum Fidelibacterota; class Fidelibacteria; order Fidelibacterales; family Fidelibacteraceae; genus M50B103. The sequence continues at coordinate 13,873 of JAIPIT010000012.1, forward strand.
GATGTTCTGGTATTTTATAAAAATGGCGTTTTTTACATAATTTTGCGTGAGAGGATCTCAAATGAAGAAAATAAATAAAACAATAATCATAACTCTATTGATGTGCTCAATAATATTCGCCGGTGAAAAAAGCACGAAAGAAGTTATCGCTGATCTCCCAGATGCATTGGGTATAGCGCACGAACTGGATGAAAGTGTGTTCTGTGACTGGAGCTATGGTTCCTACAGTACCGAAAAGAAACATCTTGATTGTACAACTTTTGTATCAGCGGTGGTGGATACTATTTTAAGTCGACATAATATCAGTTACACAGCCGAAATGCGAAATGACGTCTTGATCAATCATCTGAATCTGGGACGTAATGTGGTTCAGGAAGGTCCGGATCTTGATGACCCGCGTTATGGTGGCGTGGCCTATGCGATCGTGAAATATAACATCGGCATTCAGATCAAAGATATGTCCCAGGTAAAGCCCGGTGATTTCATTCAGTATTGGAAACAGAGTAAGAATGGCACTTGGTTCGGACATGCATCGCTAATCGAGTCAGTGCGTTATGACAAGAAAGCAAAAGTATACAAAGCCAAGATATTCGGCTCACATAAATCCACTGATGGTATAGCTGTGAGTGATTTTGAATTGTATTTGAGTGGGGATGATCGGGTGGTTTACATTGGAAGAATACGTTAAACGTGAATCTTAAAACATAAAACGTAAATAAGCAAAAAAGACGTTCGGTGAGAGCGTCTTTTTTTATTTTCCTTGGGAGGGAAGATAGGATAATTTTTTGTTTTCACTATTTAGACACGAGTATGTGTATAAAGTTAATGTGTTTTATTAAGTAAATAACGGTCGCTACTGTTCCCCGAAAATAAAGATTTCTGTATATTTTAAAAGCACCCATCATATGATGGATGCTTTATAACCCGAAAAGGGGAAGAAGGATTTTTGTTATGGTCTGTTATCTATGTTAAATATCTCATAGTCTCATTATATAGACACGGAAAAATGTGAAAAGTTAATAGATCCTTCGGCTACATTCCCCTGTGCAAGCCAGGTGGATTTCGCTTAGGATGACAAATTAATTTTCCCATAAAGAAAAACATCCGCCATTTGACGGATGTTTTTCTTTATATAAATCCCGAAAGGGGGAAGAAGGACTATCTTACCGGCAGGAACCAGCTTGCGATCTCGACCGGTGCATCTTTTTCAATAAAGGTAGCCGTTGTGATTATGCGAACACGGAGTTTGCTATGACCGTTACCTTTTCTAAGCGAGCCACTGAAAATATTATCATCGGCAGTCAAGTCAAGTCCTTGTCCATCATCCAGTAGCGCAAAGTAGCGTCCGCCTGAACCCAGGACATTGACATCATCTTCACCATCGATAAGAACATAAGCTTCTGTTTCCTGTGAACCCGGACGACCGCGGTAATGTCCCCAGCCTTGATTCCCGCGAACGACAGCATAGAGTGCTTCCTTATCATCAAATACCAGCATTGTTGAATCATCGTCACCTTCAATTGTAACACTTTCGATCGTATTCATGATACCGGCAGTTTCGCCGCTTTCAATACTTTTAGCCACAAGTTTCCATCTTAATTGTGTAGAATCGGTTCCTGTGGAATCGTTTGTGCAAGAATCTGCACATTCAACCTGAACAAACTGCATATAGGAAGTTGTGGTATATTCATATGATTTTTCCCAAACCTCAGGCGCCTCAACGATCGCGGTATCCGTTTGATTGATGACCATGGTACCATATCGTGTTTTAGTTAAAGTTACCAATGCAGTATCGTCAGAAGTATATTCGATACTCTGTTGTACATCTACGCTATCGATACCTTGAGTTACTTTTAATCGTATGCGGCGTTTGTTAAGGCCATAACCGTTACCATTGCCATTGCCACCAGGTCCGGGAGCAGCTTTACCTAAAGATAAGGGAATATCAATCTCAATATCTTCTTCTATCACGGCATCTACATCGGTTTCAGCAAGGATCTCAGCATTAATGAGAGAAACAAGAGTAACGTTTTCATCATTGTCATCGTTGTTGTTCCAGCTTCCGGTCAGCTCACCGAAATCACAGGAGCTTAGGATCAGCATTGTTAAGACCATGAGTCCAATAATTGCTTTTTTCATTTTCATTCCTTCATTTTGTTATTTTTTGTCTTCCATGTTAAAGACACCGTGATAATGAATAAAGTTAATGTATATATTGAAATAATAATACTTAATCTTTGGTATGCGATGAGTAGTGAAATTGTAAACATTAGATCAGATTGATTATATTTTTGTCGACTACCGAAAACAAAAATCTCTTACTTGAAACCATAGCAAGCATGAAACTTGTTGCAATATCATTTGCGTTTTATTAAAATATATAGTCGTAACGACCAGAATAGGAGGATTGATGAAAAACAAATGGCAATTACAAGAAGCAAAGGTCAAGTTTTCAAAAGTGATCAATGATGCCGGTGAGAATGGTCCGCAATATATAACAAAACATGGAAAAGAATCTGCCGTTGTTCTTTCTATAAAAGATTTTAGGAAATTAGCAGAACAAAAAGGGTCCCTATCTGCATTTTTCCAAGAATCTCCACTTTATGGAATTGAATTTGATCGTCAGAAAGATAAGGATAGGGAGATTAAATTATGAAATATCTCCTTGATACCTGTATAGTATCTGAGCTTATAAAAAAAACTCCCGAACCTAATGTGATCAAATGGATAGATTCTATGAATGAATTGGATCTTTATCTTTCCGTTATAAGCTTCGGCGAAATTCAGAAGGGTATTTCAAGATTAGATGATGTTGTCAGAAAGCATAAGATCCAACTTTGGATGGAAGATCTAAAAGATCGATTTAAAGACAGGATAATCGATCTTGATCTATCAACAATGCTGATGTGGGGAGAGACATCAGGTGAATTTAGTAAACGAGGTATTAATATCCCTTCCATAGATTCACTTCTTGGCGCCAGTGCAAAAAACAACCAATTATGTCTCGTAACGCGAAACACAGATGATTTTAAGTATTGTGGAATTGAGTTATTTAATCCCTGGAAATAAAAAAACTAAATAAATCAAATAAAAAAAGTAGAGCCACACCATGGTGTGGCTCTACAATCATACATATAATATATCGTAGAGACATACCATGGCATGTCTCTACAGTCTCAATAATATTATTCCGGATTCACACTCTTCAAGTATTTATAAAAATCACTTCCGGTTGAAAGGATGAGACTTGTACCTGAATCAAGTGCATTTTCATAGGTTTCCATGGTTTTCATAAAAGCATAGAAATCCCGTGACGTTGCGTTTTTATTGTACGCATTGTTGTAGATCGCTGCTGCTTCTGCATCGGCTTTACCCATGATCTCCTGAGCGGTACGTGTAGCTTCAGACTGGATACGCTTGAGTTCACGTTCTTTTTCACCGGAAATGCGAGAAGCTTCTCCTTGACCTTCTGAACGATATTTATCAGCGATACGTTTCCGTTCGGTGACCATACGTTCAAAGACGGTTGTCTGAACTTCTTTCACGTAGTTGATACGTTTGATCTTGAAATCAAGGATCTCAATACCAAGGTCCTTAACACGTTCAGCGGATGATGCCAAGATCTCATTGGCGATCTTATTTCGTCCGTACTTAATGGTAATAAAACTACCTGAATCCATATCCATGGCCGGGTCTGCCAAAGGATCCCTGTTAGATGTGCGGACCAGTTCGATCAGATCATGTTTGGCAAAAGTGGTTTTGGTTTCACCATCAATGATATCATCGATACGAGACATAGCACCGCGTTCGTCACGAAGGCGTTTGTAATATAATAGAGGATCTACAATGCGCCAGCGGGCATAGGTATCAACCCAGATATAACGTTTGTCTTTGGTTGTGACCTGATTGGATTCTCCGCGCCATTCCAAAAATCGTTTATCGAAAATATGAGTGGTTTCCAGAAAAGGGATCTTGAAATGCAAACCGGGATTTACAATAGTACGTACCGGTTTACCCAGGCGGGTGACGACGACCTGTTCGGTTTCATCTATGACGAATAAGCCTGATGCAAGAATGATCAGGAGAATAAAGGCCACAACTACAGTGACAATAATACTTGTTCTTTTCATGATGGCCTCCTTAATTATCCAGGTTGAGGAGCGGTAAAACACCGCTGCCGGTTTCGTCAATGATAAATTTCTTTTCCATAACAGGCAGAACCTTGCTCATGGTCTCAAGATAAATTCGTTGGCGAGTGATCTCGGGTGCTTTTTCGTATTCTTTTAACACCGCGACAAATCTGGCAACATCACCTTTGGCACCGTTAACACGTTCGGATGCATAACCTTCTGCCTTCTGGATGGTCTGTAAAGCTTCCCCCTTGGCTTTAGGAATGATCTTATTGTATTCGGACCGTGCCTGGTTGATGAGTTTTTCTTTATCCTGTTGTGCCTGGTTGACCTCATTGAACGATGCCTTTACGGCATCGGGCGGATCAACATTCTGCAGAACGACCTGCTTAATGCGAATACCGGTTTCGTATTGTTCACAGAGTTCCTGCAATTTGCTTTCAACCGTTACAGAGATCTCCTGACGACCGACTGTGAGCACTTCGTTAAGTGTACGGTCACCAACGACCTCACGCATACTTGCCTCACTCATATCGCGTAGTGTTTGAGTTGCATTTCTTACCTTGAAGAGATATTTATAGGGATCCTCTACACGGTACTGAATAATCCATTCGACTACAACGACATTTAAATCGCCGGTCAACATGACAGATTCGTTGTCAAAATTGCCGCGCGAGTATTGCGACGTAACTCCGGCTTTCAATGTTCGAAAACCGAATTCTTCTTTTAGCTGACGTTCTACTGCAACCTGATAAACCTTGTCGATCACCGGGATCTTAATGTGAAGCCCCGGGTCGGTGGTCTTCGTATATTTACCAAATCGCAAGACAACGCCTACGTTCTCTGCCTGAACTACGTAAAATCCACTCAAGATTATAATAACCACGAGTAGAATTATACCGATATTCACAATTTTCTTGGCATTGATCGTAACGCTTCTTTTGATATCTTCTGCGTTTGCCATACTTTTCCTCCGTTTTGAATTAGATCAAACTAATGTAAAAAAATATTTATCAATATGATATATATTTCGTAATTTTCCGAGAAAGCAACTAATTGTATTGTATGGAGTTCTCTTGAGCAATCTTAAACAAGCCCTAAATTGTGATCGTTCGGTTTTTATTCAAGCCTGTGCCGGAGCGGGAAAGACCTTTGCACTGACAAAACGCTATGCGGCTATTCTGGATCGTTTTGCCCAAGAAGCGGCAGAAGGTGCACCGAAGGAATTAACCGATCATAAGAAGATCCTTGTCATTACCTTTACCAAAAAAGCAGCCGGTGAAATGACAGACCGCATCTATAAAGATGTGAATATACTTCTGTCAGGTGAAAAACCGGAGGGCATGGAGAAGATGGAATTTTGTCCGATCCTTCGCCGGAATGACGCCTCTGTTCACGCATTTACTGAAAACCTTCGAGATACATTTTCTCAGAATTCCATTTCTACGATCGATAGTTTTTGCGCCGGGATTTTAAGAGAGTTTGCGCACAAGATCGATCTTGACCCTCAATTTATTGCTCAGGATGATGCGGAATCTAAAAAACTTCTTGATGAAAGTCTGGAAAAATGGTTGCGAAAAAAAGTTGCAGACGACCAACATATCTTTGATCTTTTGCTTAAGGATATGAATTTCTTTCAAATTCGGCAGGCACTAAAAAAACTTTATCATAGTCGTGAGATCCTGGATGGTTACACCGATCATTTTTACGACAAGAATGATGCCGAGATCTGGCAAGATTGGTTAATGCGCTATACACCCGCAGCCGATATTGAGATGCTGATCATCCGTTTCGAAAGTATATGGCAATACGCTCAGGAGAAATGCCTGAAACAAAGTGATAATCTCTATCAGCTATTAAAGGATATGCATGATGATCTTGAGCATATTCGTTCCATTGAAGATCCCATGGAATTCAGAGCCGCTTTTTTAAGTGAAGTTGTAAATAGAAAAAAGGGGTTCATAAAAGATGATGGTGATTATCGTAAAGATTCTCCGGGAAATAAAAGCAATTGGAATGAAGGCAAAGATTTTATTAATGACTGGTTGATCTTGCTTCACCAGATCGAGCCCAATGAAATATTACAGACACCCGGTCCTCAGGACAAAAAGATCATTCCTCTTTTACGGGAGTTGATCACTCAATTTAAAGAATTTGACGGTTATTATTTTGATATTCGAAAAAAACGCAATGTTCTGGATTTTTCTGATATCATCATTGAGACACATAGATTGATCACGCAAGATGCCGATGTTCGTAAACATCTTGGCAAACGCTATCGCCATTTTATGTTGGATGAATTCCAGGACACCAATCCATTGCGCTGGGACATTGTCAGATCAATATTTGAATCCAGCGATCATGCTAAATTATTTATTGTGGGTGACCGCAAGCAATCCATTTATCGTTTCAACAATGCCGATGTTACGGTCATGAATGTTGCCGAAGATCTGGTGAAAGAACTGGATGGCAAGATCCTTGATTTTAATGACAACTATCGTTCAAGTGAGGAATTCGTCGACAAAAGTATCAACGATCTGGTAAAAACGATCATGCCGTCAGATAAAGAAAAGCGCGAAGCTTACGAAGCCTCTTTTGAACCGACCCAGGCAAAGATCCCAAAGAAAAATATTTCTCCCGCACTAGAGATGCATTGGTGTACAGAGCCGGAAGACAAAGGCGATGATAATATATCTGCGCTTCATGCGGCCCGACAGGTCAAGCGCTTGCTGGAAGAATATCAAAATACTGAAATTGACGAGGAAGGCAAACCGTTGATCGGGGTTCTGCTTCGCAAATTCACGAATATTACCGATTATCTTCAAGCTTTTAGTCAATTGGATATTCCCATCAGTATAATCGGCGGAAAAGGTTTTTATGAAACTCCGGCTGTTAGAGATATTTTTCATTTTTTATCTGTGATGGATAACCCCTATGACGATCATGCTTTAACGGGACTCTTGCGATCACCCTTTATCGCACTATCAGATCCTGACATTAATTTGCTTTGTAAACGAGAAAAATATACGCCTCTTTTTGAAGCCATGGATGATCATCGGGAATTGCATGAAGCAAAAAAAACAATCCTTTCATGGATGCAAGCTGCTTGTCGAATGCCTCTGGATGAACTCTTGGGCAAAATACTGGACAGTAATGACCGTGAACTGGGATATGTCTCGGAGCTTTTACCGGAACAACAGTTGTCCAATTTAGACAAAGCCATCAATATCATTCGGGGTATGCAAAGAAGTGGAAGTTCGCTGAGAAACATCAGAGAATTTTTTGCTTATCAAATGACACAAAAAACCAATGAAGCACAGGCTGTGTATCCCGGTACGGCGAAAGTCCATCTCCTGACCGTACACAAAGCCAAGGGGCTCGAATTTCCTATTGTTGTACTGCCGGAAATGAACAGTAAGGGAAATACATCCAAAGACAGCATACGTTTCGGACGAACGGGAAATGCAGCTGAGATTGCTCTTTCCTTATCAGATCAGGACAAACCCGGCTTACTGCTTCGCTTAAAAGAGATCGCTGACAAAGAAGAAGACGCGGAAGAGAAGCGACTGTTTTATGTTGCCCTGACCCGTGCTATTTATAAAGTATGTTTGTTGGGCGAAGGAAAAAAATCTACAGCTAATACCTGGTGGAATAAATATGTCTTAAAACCCCATGGATTAGAAGAAAATAAAGAACCGGAGAACTGGCCGGAAGATATCATCAAACAGCACTCATATGAAGAGATGATCTTTAATACAAAGCCGACCAAACAAAAAACTCTTAATTGGAACGAAGCAGCAAAATTTGAAAGTCCGGGATCATATTTATATCGCTCCCCTCATGATCTGATGGGGGAGGAAAAGAAATTTGATCTTTCGGAGAACAAAGCAGGCTTGGGTACCGCGCCGGGTTCACTCTATCATGCCTGTATTGAACAAAATTGGGTTGATATTGCGGCTAATAAAAAAGAAATAGACGATTATATTCACGATCACTTTATTGATGTTGACAGAATCGATTTGATCAATAAAGTAGAAAAATTGCTAGAGATCACACGAAAGCATCCGGTTTATGATATATTAAGTAACTCTTCGATCGAACAGTACCGCGAATTGTCTCTGAAAGCATGGCTAAAAAGAGATCTTGATGTGGTGCAGGTTAACGGTACCATTGACCTGCTTTATAAAGATGACGAACAATGGGTGATCCTTGATTTTAAAACTGACAGCAATAAAAGTCGACTTGAAGCATACAAAAAACAGATCCGGTCTTACCAGTGGATGTTAAAGCAAGCTTATGGAATTGATGCGAGCGGAAAGATATTTTTTGTTTCTCTGAATGAAACCATCGATGTAGTCTGGGATGATGATTATTTCGACGACCTGCCCATTGGAAAGGGTTATAAACCGGCACTGCCCTTAACTCATTTTGATATATTTCCCTTGATCTCAAAGATCAAACAAGGCAATCAACTTTTATTCTGCACATCAGCTCATCATGAAGAACAGATCTTCCTTGCTTTGGTGAAAGCCGGATGTATGCGCCCGGATATCAAGATTACAACCTTGAGCAAATGGATAAAATCATACCATGTAGAAAGTACTTCACAAGATCGTTTGCGCCTGATGATCCAGAGGTCCAAAGAAAATGTAAAAGCCGGATCGGCTGATTTTCTTGCCAAGGCCATCAGAGACCAGGAAGTTAAAAAAGGCGAGCTAAGAAATGAATTCAGAGATGATTATCTGAAGATATTACAAAATAAAAATTACCGACCTGCTAATCTTCCTTATTTGAACAGAGCGATGCAAGCGCAGCAAATTATCTTCATTGACCTGCCACCGCTGGCACCCCTTGAAAAAGAATTGATCGATGATTTAAAAACTCAGGTGACTTGTGTTGATTGCACGCTCAGTCCAAAAGCGGGGGATTGTAAATTTATCCACATTGAAGCTTTTTCTCCGAGAGAAGAAGTTTTGGCTGTAGCCAAGCATATCGTGGATACCGCAAAGCAAGATGATGATATCCTTATCACCGTTTCCAGTATGGAAAAATATGCCCCGCATTTGCAGCGACTCTTTCCCCAAATGGGTTTGAGCGTAAGATTTACCGGTCCGAGATCTCTACTGGAATCACCCTATACAACACTTCTTTTAGGTATGCTTAACATATGCGCTCTGACTTATCCCGAGTGGCAGGATCTTGCTCCCATTCTATTGCATCCTTTGATGGAGCCTCGAGTGGAGCTTATGATCCATGATAAAAAGTTGCGAGCCAAACCTTGGGAAGAAAGAGTCCTGCCCGAAAGTGCAAACGAGTTTTTAAGTAAATATTATTGCAAAAACCCTCAGGACCTATTTGAAAAGATTAGCGCATTTATTAAGGACCTAAAGATCGCTTCGGCAAGCGAAGATGAAAAGATTTGCCATAAATTCATGGAAACCCTGACAGCGGTCTTGCAGGACATGACAGCTATCTTTGGAGATCATTCGATCTCAATGATCTATCAGGAAATGAAAACGCGGATCCAAAAGGAAAGTGTTCCCCGGCGGGATCAGGCCAATGGTATTCCTGTTGTGGGATTTCTCGATAGTCTGGGCTCACAGCCCGACAAACTTTATGTGATGGGTATGGTCGAAGGTGATATTCCAAGACCGGAGAATGAAAACCCATGTTTGATCAGAAAAGAAAAGTTCTCATTAGATCTAAACCATCATTTTATGAGCTACTGGACATCTTTGGGAGAGCGGGTTGTTTTCTCATCATCGAAGCGTGCAGAAGATGGTGCAGAACAAAACCGGTCTTCTTTTCTTGAGAACCTGAAACCGAAATATATTCATGTTGTCCCCGAAGAAAGAAGATCAAGACTCCTGAATTTTGAAGCGAATGAGATCAAAGACAAATCCGGTTCATTGATCCAGCGTCACAATGAGATCGTTTCAGGTAAACGGAATAAGTACTCCGGATTGATCAATGAAGAAAAGCGGGAGTTCAATTTATCGGTAACAAGCATAGATACGCTTCTTGCATGTCCCATGCGCTTTTATTTAGATAAAATTCTCAAGATATCCCCAACTGATGAAGACGAAGGCAAATACTGGATCATGAAAAAGGGATCTGTGATCCATAAAGTGATGGAATTTTTTGCCAATGAAGGCGGCTTTTCACTTCCCCTTACAGAAACATTGGCACTCCTTAAAAAAAATATTGATGTAGCCTTCGTTGAGGAAAATATTGATCCCGATGATCCATTTCAGATGGATCATTTCAGAAATTATATTCGTGATCTTAACTTGGATTCCGAAACAAATGCTTTAGTGAAAATTCTTAAAGACATCAAAAAAGATTTTGAAGATTACGATCACATAATCAGCGAAAAAGCATTCAATGATCTTCAGCTTTTATATGGCGATGTGACTGTCTCCTTGAGCGGTCGGATCGATAAGATCATGCTTAATGAAATAGAAAAGCAACTGGTCGCGAGTGATTATAAAACCGGAGTCGTGAAAACCCAACGTTTAAAGTTGATGTTATTGTCTCAGCTCTACTTGTATCTGAAAAAATGCAAAGAAGATTATTCCGACTATGAGCTAATGGCGATCTATGAGCAGATCAAAGATGCCAAAGATACAAAGATCATCAAATTCATTGAAGAGGGTGGATCTTTTGTTCAAAAAGGATCAAAAACCGGCAATGGATTTATCATTGATGAATTTGAGAACCATCTAAGTGATCTTTTTGCTCAAATAAGCGAGGGAAAGTATTATATTACATCAAAGCCCTATAAAGAGGCTTGTGAATACTGCCCACATGAAGGACTGTGCAGAAAAGACAGCCGCCTAAAGATCAAGGAGAATTAAATGAATGAATTTTTAGTCAAAGAACTTGAACGCGTATTCGATGAAGATAAACGTAAAGAGCTTACCGCTGAAGATATTAAAAAGTGGGTAAGAAGAACACGTTTAAAGCAAATATTATTTATCTTTTTTGAGAGTGTTATTCTTCTTGGTTTCGGTCTTGGAAAACTCCTTAATAATCCACCTTTATCATTTTCATTCGCCTTGGGTTTGCTTGCCCTTATCGTTTGGCCTTTTCTTGCCATCAATATCCATCGTTATTTGAAGAAGCTTGAGTATAAAGAAGAAGATCTGGATGAGATATTGAAAATTTTACACGAAGGCCTCTCTGAAGAAAAGTAATTTTCGCGAAATATAAATCTGAAATCTTTTAATTCGGAATATTTTCAATAAAAAGGTTGATAGATCAGTAACACCGGGTTTAAACCCGGTGTTACTGAATTTGTTCGATTATTTCCTTTTTGGAATTACTGCTTTCTTTTTTGGATTTTCAGGCACAAAGATCTTTTCAATGCCAATATTTAGATTTTCTTCATCTCTGAGAAGCTCAACGCTTTTTTTGACGATATTTTCCTCGTATAGGATCAAGCTTAAATAAAGCAGGAATATGGTCACCGTAGTAATGAACCAGATCTCAAAGATCCCCGACATACCAAAAATGACCACGCCCAAAAAACTTCCGCCTAGTATCACATATTGCCAGATGGCAATGACCTTGCGAAGTCGCGGGTTTTCCTTGCTTACATAATGCAAGAAGGGTTGGAGTCCCAGGATCAGAAAAAGGGCATAAAAGATCGATATCAGCACATGAACAAAATGCCAGAACGGGAACGTATCTTTCAAGGCGGGAATAATGGCAGAGGCGACGATAGCGATCGAAGCATAAATAACAAATGTAAAAGCGTGACGTTGTTCAAACTTCTCGAGTTTAAATAGAGAAACACATGCAGTTTGGATCGACAGGCCGGCAATAATAGCCCAAATAATGAAAACTTCCCGGTAAGTGAAAAAATTACCGATATTGCTTAAAGTATATTTGAATGGGTTTTCAAGAGTACCGTATATAGCGGTCATTATTAGCGTTATTAATAATCCGCTCATTACCAGAAAGCGATTGCGCCGTTGTTTATATAGATCACATATGACATGCAGATGAGTTTTTCGAAAAGCAGGATCGTGGATCTTGCTTTCGTCCATCTTCTCTTCATTACAATCAGGCGTTTTTGTCCTTGGGGATTTAGTCATTATTTTCCAGTTTCTCAATTTTTTCAGTGAAGAGTACCCAACATAAATAGATCAAAAGTGTTCCCGTACCCAGAAAGAACAGAAGCTCAAATATACCGGTTTGTCCCTGAATAAGCAATGAACCCATGCAAGTAAGCAATATGACCAACTGCCAGTTTCTGAGGAGCTTTTTCAAACGGGGTATCCTTCGGGCCAACCAGACAAAATACGGATGTATGGCAGTAAGCAGGGACATGACAAAGAAAAATGTTGTCCACTTATGCACCACGTGCAAAAAGAATAATTCTTCTTTGACCGAGGGGATGATCGCTGTAATGATAAGAAAGAACGAAGCCAGGGCTAAAGCCAAATGCCCCCACTTTCTGGTATAGTCCGTCAAATCGAACAATAAAAGCGTAGACACATGAAAACAAAAACTGATCACGACCGCCCAGAAAATATACAGACCTCGATAACTGTAATAATTTCCTATTTTGCTGAAAGTATTAATAAATGGATTTTTCAATGTGGCATAGATCATGGTGAAAAATATTGCGATTACAAGCATTGTAATTGCCCAAAATCGCTTTCTGCGAAGTAAAGCCCGTTCTTCCGATAAAAGTTGATTTTCGTTTTCGCGACTGATCGAAGATGTTTTAATTTGATCATCCATCTTTAATGCCTGCTTCATATTTTATAATAATTGAAGCGAAAATTCAAGATGTGAATATAAATATAATGATCGTGCAAAAACGCACATTCAAAGCTTCGGGGTGCGTCTCTACATAATTATGAAAATCATTCCGTAGTTATTGACCGTCTTTTCTTTATCGCATCGGAGATAGCATAAGGTAAATACGCAATGACAAATAATAGCAGAGCGACCCCCACTAATGATAAAATATACCAGGGCCAGGGACCGAGGAAGTCAATGAGCGATCCGCCCTTGGGTGCAAATTTCAGGAACATGTAATTGGCGTCGGGATGTATGTAATTAATAGGAAAAATTACGACAGCCAAACCGGCTGTTACAGCCATTACTTTGGGAATGGAGGACCATTGAGGGCGCATTTTAAGAATAGTAACAGCGTATAAAACACCCACGATCTCAATAGTGTGTGCCGTAAAAAAAGTGAGGGCAAGGGGATGTGGAAAAATAAAACTCAAGTCAGGAGTAAGCAGCGATTGTGTAGCGCCGCACAGTGCCCAAAAGTATGCAAGATCAATTGCCCACTGTTTACGTGTAATAAGAAGAATTCCCACCATGATCATGCCGAAATTGCATAAATGTAATGGAAGACTGGTCGCCAGTGGCATACCAAGAATGAGCCGCAGTGTGGGGATCTCTAAAACGAGATGCACAAGCGCAACGATCCCGAGAATGGTACCAATCTTGTCGGCGCGTTTCTCATTAAAAGTTTTTTTGGCAAAAATCAAAAATGCGGTACTGACCACCAAAATAACGGCAAGATAGATCAGGTGATCCCGGCCGAACATCGGTATGGTATTTTCATAGCTAAGTTGAGCGAGTCGATCTCTCCACATGTTTCCCTCCTGTTTAGAGCGTGGGTGTTCGGGGTTAGGCGTAAGGAGGTTTACTCCTGCATCAGTACTTATGTTTTACATTGTGATCCTGTGTCTATCACAAAAGTGTCGGATCTTTTGAAAAAGAGACGCAGCACTGCTGCGTCTTTACAACATTATCAACAATTATAATTCCTTATAAGGATTGAACTCATATTCATGATAGAGTTTAATATCATTTATAGGTTTATTCGGAATATTGATCCCGAACGCATCGCAAATATTCTGATGCGTAATACGATCCAATAAGATATCGGAAGCACCTTTATTTTTTAATGTGTGAAGCAATCTTGGTAATATTGGGAAACCCGGAATGCCGGAGGCATAGGGCGGGCCCAGTTTTTCACTTTTCCGGTGTGGCGCATGATCTGTTTCTATCCAGTCGATACGTTCTTCCAATAGCATTTGTAATAATTCGTCACGGGCATTTTTCGATCGCAGGGGAGGATTCATTTTTAACAACAGTCCATTTTCCTGATCCATCATGGCATCATAGAGCAAAAGATGATGGGGAGTAACGCCACATGTGATCCGGAATTTCACCAGCGTTCTTGCCTTTTCTAATGCTTCCACACTTTTCGGAAGGGAAATATGGCAAATATGTAAATTTCCCCTAAACCCTGCAGTGTTTGCCAATGCGATCATCTTTTCAATGGAATTGACCTCTGCGATGGGCGGCCTGACTTGGGTATGGGTGATCGGCTTTTCGGGATCCCATAATTCAGGTTTAAAATCCGCTTCGTTTTCACAATGAATAGCAAGTACGCCTGTATACTTTTCTTCTGCTAAAGTTCTGAATACTTTGGATTGAGATACCGTATCCGGAATGCTTAGATCACCTGTGGATTTTCCGGCAAAAAGCTTTAACCCAACAAGCTGATCGAATTCACGAGTACATGCAACGGCCTCGGCAATTTGCGCCGGTTCGGACGTAAGTCCGCAGTAAAGACCATAAAACACTGAAGAATTGGTCGACTTTGCGAGTGCAAGTCGCGCTACAATATCATCTCGTAGAAGTATGGGCGGGTTTGTATTCGGCATGTCAAAAACCCCGGCAAGCCCGATACGCTCGGCAACGGAAAGGCCGTGACGTATGGTTTCTTTATGTTGCTGTTTTCCATCCCGTAGATGGACATGCGGATCAATCATAATGGTAACTTGTGACTAGTAACTAGTGACTAGTATTTGATTTTAAATGCTCAGAGCAGGGGCTCATTTCTTTATTTCCACGGTCCAGCCGAAGCGATCTTCGATCTTGCCGTATTGAATGCCCAATAGTTCGTCATAAATTATTTTTGCGTATGGTCCTACAGTATCATTATTGATGATAATATCTTCACCGTCATCGTAGCCAATTCGGCCGACCGGAGCGATCGTAGCCGCCGTTCCGGTACCGAAACAATCTTGTAAAGTGCCATTTTTAGAAGCAGTGATGATCTCCTCAAGAGAAATACGACGTTCTTCAACTTTCCAACCGAGATCCCGGGCAATATGTAAAACACTTTCACGGGTAATCCCCGCAAGAATGGTACCCTGATCCAAGGTCGGAGTAATAAGCGTATCATTGATCACGAACATCATGTTCATGGTTCCGACCTCATCCACATATTTGTGTTCAAGATAATCCAGCCACATGATCTGCTTGTAGCCTTTTTCCTGAGCTTTTTTAGCAGCGTATAAAGATTGTGCATAATTTGCAGCGGCTTTTACATGACCTGTACCACCTAAGGCAGCACGTGTAAATTGTTTTGTAGCGTAAATACTTAAAGTTTGAAGATTTTTACCATAATAAGCATCAACCGGTGTCATGATCACCATATAACAATAGGTATCACTGATCTTTACACCCAATGCCGGGTCCATAGCAAAAATAAAAGGACGGATATATAAAGATGAACCCATATGCCCCGGTGTGAAGTCTTGATCCATCGTGACTAATTCGATCAATTCTTTCAGGGTTTTTTCCTCATCCGGCATTTCCGGGATAGCCATGCGTTCAGCGGAGCGGTTCAAGCGGGCAATATTTTTTTCCGGACGGAATAAACGTACGATCCCATCAACTCCCCGGAAAGCTTTCATGCCCTCAAAGATACTTTGTCCGTAATGAAGAGTAATGTTGGCGGGCGAGATGAGGAAGTCCTCATAGGGAACGATCGCGGAATCACCCCAGGCCTTGTCCTTATAAGTTTTAACTAACATATGATCAGTGTAATGCTTTCCGAATTTCAAGTCGGTAAAATCAATTTGAGATAGTTTACTGATAGGTCGCTTTGTTACTTTCATTTTCTGCCTCATTTATTTAGAAAATTGTAAATTCGCTGGTAAATATCTTCACAGTAACAGGTATCAGTGTGAAAATCTTTACCATCGGTTTTAATGACCAGTACGGGAATTTCTTTACTTACAAGAAGCTCATTGATCCAACGATCATAATAGATATTTAAAAGATGCAGGTATTCAAGATCAATACTCTGTTCATAATCGCGTCCACGTTTCTTTATACGGGAGATAAGCGAATCGGTTGAGGCTTGAAGATAGACGATCAGATCCGGAGGACGCAAATAGGATGTCATTTCGCCGAATAGTTCCTGATAGTTTTCCCAGTCCCGGTCGTCCATATTTTTCATATCATGAATACTGCGCGCAAAGATCTTGGCATCTTCATAAATGGTACGATCCTGAACGATCGTATTGCTTAATTGCTGGATCTGTTTTTGTACCTGAAATCGTTTGGAAAGAAAATAGATCTGCAGGTTAAAACTCCAGCGCAACATGTTTCCGTAGAAATCTTTGAGGTAAGGATTATCCAGCACAACTTCATAATGTGGATCCCAGCCAAAACGGTCACAAAGCATGTTTGTGAACGTAGTTTTCCCCACGCCGATATTTCCGGCAATTCCGATAAAATGGTGTTTCATAAAGTTTATCAATCTTCCGAAATGAATGTAGTAAAATTTAATATCTTTTGCAAGATGTGAGACGTAAAACCTTTGGTATAAATCGCGAGACCCTAAAAGAAAGTGATAGAGCGATTCAGGGACGTTTCAAGATATCGACCGAAAAATGTGATACACATCATATCTGTGAGCATCAATTAAAATATCATCAAAATATTCCATATATTTTATATATGAAAAGGAGTCGGGTGATGAAAAATGAAATAATTTTGTATCAATCGAATGAACTTCCTTCACGTATTGAAGTGAGGGTCGAAGATGAAACTGTTTGGTTAAATCGGCATCAAATAGCTACACTTTTTGGTAGAGATGTAAAAACTATTGGAAAACATATTAATAATGTTTTTACAGAAGGTGAATTAGCAAAGGAAGTGGTTGTCGCAAATTTTGCGACAACCACAGAACACGGTGCCATAAAAGGAAAAACTCAAACTTATAATGTTGAACATTATAACTTAGATGTCATTATTTCAGTTGGTTATCGAGTAAAATCTAAACAAGGCACGCAATTTAGAATTTGGGCAAATAAGGTACTTAAAGATTATTTGCTTAAAGGATATTCCTTGAATAATAGAATGAATCGTATTGAAGATAACATACAGGTCTTATCTGAAAGAGTAGATGAAATAGATTTGCAGATAAATACCATTTTACCACCTCGCCAAGGTATATTCTTTAACGGGCAGATCTTTGACGCATATAACTTTGTTTCCGATTTGATAAGGAAAGCAGAGCGCTCGTTGATTCTGATCGATAATTATATTGATGATAGCGTTATAACGCATTTCACAAAGAGAAAAGATGATGTAGAATTATATATTTACACAAAACATATTTCCAAACAACTTAAGCTGGATATTGAGAAACATAACTTGCAATATCCACCCGTAAAAATCTCGAAGTTCGATAAAGCGCATGATCGTTTTTTGATCATTGATAAAAAAGAGATCTATCATTTTGGGGCCAGTTTAAAAGATCTCGGTAAAAAATGGTTTGCCTTCTCAAAACTGCATTTTGATACGAGTATTATTCTCAAAGAAATATAATAATTGCCGTTTCACGCCTGCCGGCCGAAACCGCTACTGTGGTGAAGGCTGTTCTTATGATTCACGGAATAAAAAACCGCCGGATTACTCCGGCGGTTCTTGGATTCAGGATTTTTTAAATCTTCTCTTTTTATTTCAACTGTTTCTTGAACTTAAATGCTCCGGTCAATCTCCAAATAACAAAAAGGATAAGCGTATAGGCAAACAATATGCCTAATGCCACCCACCAGCCTTTTAGGATGTTATCCGCAAAGAACATCGTTGGAATATTCATCATGAACAGCATGGGGAAGGCCAAACCGATGGTAATGGCCGAACCCAGGATCGAGTCTTCTGCGATCTTTGTTTTGAAATGCGGGTCCATCACGCGGATCAGGGTCAACGAAGAGTTGATCGTTCCGGTCATTTCCC
This sequence comes from Fidelibacterota bacterium, assembly GCA_021734505.1. Lineage (GTDB taxonomy): Bacteria > Fidelibacterota > Fidelibacteria > Fidelibacterales > Fidelibacteraceae > M50B103. The sequence continues at coordinate 32,079 of JAIPIT010000012.1, forward strand.
CAAAGACCGATACGAAACGTTCGAAGGGGTAATCGCTGTAAGCGCGATAAGATACCCAGTATAAAACACCCACTGTGCCGAGTCCGCCAAGAACGGAAATGAGCAAGATCGATAACCAGTAATGCTGCAGGATCGGAATGGAGATAGCCGCAATGGCCGCTACGACCAGATAATCGATCGCGACACCGTTAATGCGCATCATTAATCCTTCGTCAAGCATGTAGCTTTTCCCGATCTTATCCAAAAATGACCGTGTGCCAAGTGACAAGAGAATACCAATAATAAAATGGAATGACCATAAGGTATTGGCAAGATCAGGAGGCAGAAGTCCAGCTAAAAGCCGTGTGACCCAGTAGGTTGCCAGATAGACCAATCCGATCACGGCAAGCTGGAAAGACATGGAATCGATGGCCTCATGTGCCATGGTTAGTTTTCCTGCACTTCTTTTGTCCTCATGCTCAAGATGAATGATCCCGGTCCGTACATCATGTGAGACCTCATCCAGACTCTTAATAGTAGACATTTTATTTTTTTTGATGCCCATCCGGATCAATCCGATCCCGCCAAAGAAGGCAAACAGATAACCGATGGCTGCAAAGGTCAAACCGACCTGTCCGCCGCCCATAAAACCGTATTGTTCCCATCCGTGTCCGATGGAATAAGCGAGTCCGGGCCCCATCCCGAATCCCATGGTCAGCAGAACGCCGATACCGGGGAAGAGATCGGGTTTGATCGTATAGATCAAAGCAAACGCGATCAGTAATCCTATAGTGGCCTGGGTCATATAACTTAATATACATGCCATGGCCTTGCTATACGGGTCCTTGCCGGACTTTTGTTTTTCTTTTCTTAGTCCCATGGTAATGAACGTCAATGCCAGCAAGTGATAGACATAGATGCCCAGACGACCGGTATCAAGTGGAATAACCGCCATTCCGGGTAATCCGACAGCACGCCAAATTGCTCCCAGGATCTGAGGTCCAAAGATCAAAGCGGCAAAGCCGGCAAGGATGTTATTGGGGATAAGAAATTTTCTAAAAAAGGGAACGTAACGTCGCAGTATTGTTCCCAAAACAAGAAATAGACTCAGATAGGTAAAATCGAGTATAACTTCTTTTAAATCGAGGGCAAAATTCCAAGGTGTCATAACTTCCTCCTGTGATTTATGACCGTAATTATTTCTGTGCATTAAAATATAGTGTTCTTGGAATATGAAAAACAAGAGCTTTGTGGAGTAAGGGGGTTAAGGTGTTGGAGTTGGGGTTAAGTATTGGAGTGAAGGATATCCAATATGAATGAATAGCCCCGTGCTTTAGCACGGGGGTTATTGAAACTAATTAATTGGGTTTTAACCCCAGATGGTTCAGGTTGGATTAAAATCCGGTTTTTGGGAAATCACAACCACGGCATAAATGCCGTGGATATTTTTTTTATTACCCCAATAACTCCAATACACTCAAATTCTCCACCCCGAATTCCGAACCCCGACACTAATCAAAAATGCCTTTTAAACCCAACCCAAAAACCCTAAATTCAAAGCAATACAGGAGGAAACATGAGCAATAAGAACAATCAGTACAATACTCCCTGGCGAAAATCCGCCACCGCAATTTATAAAAAAGCCGTTGACGGACGGATCTACGGTACTTTCGAGGTCGAAATGGACCCGGTGTTGGATTATATTAAAAAAAATAAAGAACAAGGCACGCGCATTACGATCACACAGATCGCCATGGCAGCCATAGGACGTGCCATTGCGCTTGATATCCCGGATGTAAATGTTTATATAAAACGGGGAAATATCATTCCACGTGATAATGTGGGAATTTATACGGCCGTGATGAAAAGCGAAAGCAGTGAAATGGGCGGTTTTGTACTTCGTCATGTTGAGGACAAGAGTATTTTTGATATTACCAAAGAAATGGATACAAGGGTCGCTAAGTCAAAAAAGGCCGATCACGAAGAAGGTGCCGCTCAATCAAAGAATATTCTCGCTTCCATGGGATGGCCTTTGCGTAATATCGTATTTAATTTTGTGCGCTGGTGGCATATCAAGCTCGGAAAAGAAATGAAAGTATTCAATATTTTTAATGACAGTTTTGGTTCTGCCATGGTAACAAATATCGGTCATCATGATCTGCAATTCGGTTTTCCGGCATTGCTGCCGATCGCCAATGTTCCGCTGATCGTGGCTTTAGGTAAGATCGAGGAGAAACCGGTCGTCAGGAATGGGGAGATCGTCATACGCAAAATGATGCCGGCAACGGCAACCCTGGATCATCGTATCTTTGACGGATCGCAAGGCGGTATCATGGCAACGGCCGTTCGAAAATATCTTCTTGATCCGGCATGTTTGGAAATTCCGGCTTCGGAAGTTCTAAAGAATGGATAATTGACAGGCCTCCGCTGAAGCTACGGCCTGCAGGCAATATAATTAATAATGGATAATTGTAGAGACGCAGCATGCTGCGTCTCTTTTTTTTATTAAGAAAATTATTTTTTATGCTTTCTTCTCAAAAAATTTCGGGAAAATATTCAATAACAGCAGGGCCAATCCGATTCCAATGCAATTGACTAACCAGTCGGCTAGATCAGAAGATCTACCGGGCGAAAACCCCTGCAAGATCTCTGAAACACCCGCGTGAGTGAGGGAAATGATCAAGGTCCAACGTCGGTTAAACCATATTTGGAAATGTCCTTCCCGGAAAGAAAAGATCAGTCCGAGCGCCAAAAGAAAATAGGTGCCAAAATGCCAAATTTTATCGACAGAAAAAACTTTGTGCACGGGAAGTGAATCACTGGGCAATAAAAGAATGGTCATCAAAAATACCGCATAGATGGCAGTGATCACGAAGTAGATCAAAGAACGTCTGTCACTCATTTAAGAACCTCATCATTTTTAAGGAGTAAAGGAATATTTTCAAGAATATCTGAAGCGATCATTGATCTGTTCCCCAATTTTTCGGCCGCTGCTTGACCGGCAGTACCATGATAATAAACTGCGATCAGAACTGCATCTTCCGGTTTGTGACCTTGAGCAATGAATGATGCGATCAAGCCGGCAAGCAGATCACCGCTTCCGGCGGTGGCCATGCCGGGTGCGCCGGTTGCGTGGATGAACACGCGACCGGAAGGCAGTGCTGTCAGACTGGTGCTGCCTTTGAGGTGCACGATCGTATTCGTATCAAGCGCAAGCTCAAGCGCGCGCTCAATGGGTGCATCAAGCACATCCTCCGTCCTGATATTCATTAAACGCGCAAACTCGCCCGTATGCGGGGTAATGATCAATTCGGTATTTTTGGTTTTCAACACTTCCTTAGTCAGATGATACAGCGCGTCGGCATCCATTACGAGCGGAATGTCTGCTTTGCTTAAGAGCGCGCGCACCAGTTCACCCGTCGCGGGCTCGCGTCCCATACCGGGACCGACGATCATGGCACGACCCTTCTCCTGAAGCGCCAGGATCTTTGGCAGGTCACCCATGGTTAAAATATTATTATCTTGTCCTGTCGTGACAATAGCTTCTATCATTTGCTTCAGGAGAAGAGGCTTAACCGCTTCCGGTACAAAAGCATGCAGCATG
>JAIPIT010000095.1 GCA_021734505.1 Fidelibacterota bacterium
GATCCAATCCGAATCCCAGATATGATTGATCGAGATGACAAGATTGCCCTTTGCATCGTAAGTATTGATATCTTTCTGACTGGCGACCCATGTGCTCCCGCTCCCATCCCAGTAATATCTGATCACTTCATCCGCATCAGGCCCGTCGGAATATATCATTTCCTGCTTGCTGGTATTCAACCATTCGCTACCGTTCCAGTATGAATAGACATCAAGGGTCATGCGACCCTGTTCGTCGTAAGTCATTTGGGTCCTGTGAGAGGGATCCCAGGCGCCCTCATACCAGTAATACTGTGTATAAGAAATATTATTGCCTGCAAGGTCGTACAGAAGTTCGGCTTTGGAGCTTTCAGTCCAGGTTCCGCTCGAATCGACCCAGGAATCGTCATATCTTTCGGTCATTTTTCCCGAACCGTTATATACAAAGCGGGTGCGTCCGCTTAGCTCAAGCGTGTCATCCGACGCATAGTATGTCCGGCTTTCGATCACATTGTCGTTCATATCATATGTATAAGATACGCCGTAATTGGCCAGCCAGGCATCCTCTTCCCAAATATGGATCGTTTCATTCAATAAATGGTTCTGATCGTCGTAATTGCTGATATTCTTTTCGTGATCCTGCCACTGACCGGTGCTGTCATCCCATATTTGGAAGAGATATATCGTCATGTTACCGTCTGCATCGTAGGTGTAAAGATTGTTCGCATAATATTCCCAGGTTTCGCTCACTTCATTCAAGCTTTTGCTTACGTCCTGGTCCAGGCGCTGCTTGACATCCGACATTGACACCGGCATCATCCGATACGGAAGCGAACGATCACCCGCATCGTGAATATGATTGATCTTATTTTTCATTGAGAGCAGGTCCGAAAGGTTTGTGCCCTCATTTGAAACATCCGCAAACAGAAAAACAGCATAAAAACAAAATGCGGCTGCCAGAGCGCTTTTTTTCGCTACCATTAATACACTTTTGGTCTTCATTATATTCTCCTTGGTTTTTTTATTGTTTAATATTATGGAATTTATTCGGCATCAGCCAATAAAATAAACGAATTGTAAATAAAATATAGGGCTTTATGATCATGATCTTTCATTAAATAAAAACGTTTAAAAACGGAAATATTCATGGATCATCCATCCAAAAATTAACAGGATCGTTCAACAAAGACGATAATAACACATCGCTATGAATTCATTATTTATACTCTTCGGCAAGGATACTCATCAGCCAAAAATCATAGTATTTTTTATTCTTATACATTGCCTGCCGCAAAGTGCCTTCATGTTTGAAACCGATCTTTTTATAAACAGCTTTTGCCGGTTCATTTTCGGCATTGACATGAAGCTGGATCCGATTAAGGTTCAGCATGTTAAACCCATAATCTACAACCAGGCGCGTCGCCTCGGTACCCAACCCCTTGCCCCAAACACTTTTATCCAGCAAAACGATATAAAATGTCATCATGCGGCTGACCCAATCGGGTCTGACCAGTGCCGTATGCCCGATGGACTGCTGCGTTTCTTTATCAATGATGATAAAGTTGATCGCTTTTTCTTCTTTGACCATTGCTTCTATCTTGTTTTGGGTATCCTGTTCGGTCAGGGGAAAGTACATGAACATGGCGTCGCGAACATCCGGGTCATTATAACCTTTTTGCAGTATTTTCATATCCTCAGGCGAGACGGGGCGCAGATCGATTTTTTCCCCGCATAAAAAAGGGCAGTTCATAGCAACTCCTAATATCGATTATTTTAAAAGCAGTATTTTCTTTACAGCCTTCACATCATTCATTGTAAGGCGGCAAACATATAATCCTGACGGCATGTTTGAAGCCCTGTATTCCAATTCATACGAACCTGCCTGCTGAGGGCCTTGGTACAATACATCCACGAGTCTGCCCTTTATGTCGTAAACACTGATATTCAGTTCACCGCTTTCCGGAATAGTATAATTCAAGACCGTATTCGGATTAAAAGGATTGGGATAATTATCCAGAACAACATAATGTTCCGGAGTGCTCAGAGATGTTTGAATTACAACGATCGATGTATCGGCGGGTATCAGGTTATTACCCGTAACACAGCAAGCCAGAGTATCTCCGATATTCACGGGTTCATCCAGATCAATCTGAACATAACCGCTGGCATTGGTGCGCGCAAATCCGATCATCACACCTTCTTCGTTTATTACTGATAAACCGGCACCCTCAACGGAACCTGATATTTTGCTGATAGTTGCTTTCAGCACCCGGCTTTCCAGTTCACTGACATCATAACTCACATTTGGAGAAACCGGAATCTCCGAAAAGATCTGCATTGCCGGATCGCCCAAAATATTCTGATCATAAAAATTCCATCGAAGTGCATTCTGTTCATGCTGATTGGCGGCCGTTACCCAGGGAGCGGTCAATATCTTTGAGATAGTTAAAACCCACCCGAATTCCTGAAAACCCAATCCGTAAATGGCATTTGTAAATTCCCGATGAAGATGAATGGATGGACCTTCCGTTTGGCCTTCATTGAACCAGCCGTAGCGAGAATTAAAAACACCGCCAACGGACATGTAGGGACTTGCTACAATGCGTGAAGCAATACAGGCCGGATGATCGAATCCCCCGCAATTACACCCATGGCTGTAAAAGACCGGTAACGCATGATCGATTCCGTTCACGGTCGTAAAATCGGAATCATTGATCTGAGATGTAGAAAATCTCATCATGTAGGTATAATTTGAATGCCCGTCATGATGAATAAACGATGTTCCGTTTGCCAATTCTTGCTTTACAGTTGAAAAATCCCACAGACCCAGGCTGTCCCGATCATACCATTTGTTAATAACTGCCGTTGAAGGTAATCCTTGTGTCTCATAACCGTTTTCAGTTTGATAGCCAATTAACAATTCCAGATAATCGGCACCCCAGGATTCGGGATCCGGATATAGTTTTTCCCCGAAAAATGTATGCGTATTCATTTCTTCGTAAACCGGAGAGGTTTGGTAGAGAATACTTTTATTTATCATATTCTGCAGTTCCGTAATATTATTTGCGGGCATCCGTCCGACTGCAAGATCAGGGAGGAGATCAGCTTCATCATAATTGGTATCATAAAGATATTCTCCATAAATGCCGTTAAGATCATCATCCCAGTTGCCATCCAACGAAGCGTAATATAGGTCTGCCGGGATATCTTCCGATCTCAACCAGCTACCGCCGGACAATACTTCGCATTTCAACCCGCGGTGAGGAACGTGGACGCTGTTACCTCCCAGCAAGACATAATCCAGGCCATCGTTCATATAACGGTCAATGATCGTATTTCTGATCATTTCAGGCATATCCCGTCCCGAAATATCACTCAGAAGAATATCCAAAGTATCAAGGACCTGAGTCTCAATACCATATTTTAAATAATGTTGGCTTAATTTACTGAAAGCTGATCTAAGTTGAGGGGAAGTAATGATCAACATTTTTTCGGGACTTGAATTTTCTTCATAATCACTTAGCATATCGGGATTAGAAATTAAATCTTTCAGAAATTCTTTATGTTCAGCACGCAATTTATAAGTGCCGACCTCGCTTGCAGTGTTTATACGAAGAGTCATTGAAGTGGCCAGATCCGCATTGCCTTCCGAAGGATAATAGGTCAGAGGGTCAATAGCACCCAGAACAAGATTCACGCCTCTGAAACGATGCACCTTGGCATTCACAATATTGCTTTCATATATACTCAAGGCATAAATCTCTTCGTTCTTGATAAATCCTTTTTCGGAATTACCCCATGAAAGCGGACGATCTGCCTGTTTGGGCAAAAGCGGAAGCATCAGCGGATATGATCTCTTTTCATGAATAACCACTTCATAGCTCTCAAGAGTTTCACCGGGAGGCAGAAGGATACTTATGGGATAATGAGGCCTTAAAGGCTCACCTTCCATTCCCACCTGAGTGCAGCCTTTCAGGTCGATCGTTATATGTCCATTCGTCTGAGAAAATACCGGTTCTTCAAATGAATAGTCATATTCATAAACCGCCGCGCTTATGGTCAATATGGTAACCGCAAATAGAGTAATAATTTTTTTTATCATTTTACTAACAATACCTTCTGAGTATTCAATCTTATACCGTCAACTTTAAAAATACAAATATATATCCCGCTGGACAAGCCTGAAAGATCAAATTCGAACCAACGGTATCCTTCCGGAAGAGTTTTCTCAGCCAGTGTCCTAACAAGTCTTCCTTTAAGGTCAAACATAGTTAATTCTACTTCAGCCGAATGGGATAATTGAAAATCAACTACGATCCTGGCGTTCGATGGATTGGGATAGACCCCGAGTAAACTTGAGGTTTCCGGCATTGGCCGCTGCAATGAGAACTTACCTTTTTTAACGAGTGCTTTGATACAGAAGTTCGCCGTTGTATCTACGGTTTGCAGACCTAGCCAATGTCCATTTTGTTTAAAAAAACTTTCGTTCCCGGATGCTGTTGAAGGTACTGATGTAAGGGCTGCAACCGCTGTTCTATAGATAGGTGGCACCTCAAGTAAAACCGGGGCTTCGGATGTTCTGTCATAGGGTTGTCCGCCTTTGTCGAGATAAAGATAAACGTAAAATGAATCACCTTCCATCAGAACGACTTTATTATCAAGATCAATGGTATGAAATCCTGCATAAGGAATTATGCCGGATTGTGTTGTGACGGGATCTTCGTTGACGAGATCATAGCGGGTTCTGAAAACACCCACAGTGTAATCCACGGAATCGGAAGCCGCAAAAAAGCTAACCGCGACCAGGGTATCGCGAGCTTCGGCAATAAATGCATTCGCTGCCTCTTCTACATCCAAAGTATCGCGCCAACCATGGTAATCGTGGTAATAAATGCTGTCATATTTCATTTCTTCCACTTCCTGGAAAGAAACACAGCCCATTTCAGGATTTCGGCCGGCATGTTTGTCATAATAGGATATCCAGAAATAACCGCTCTCGCCCCATTCGGAACCCCAATCGCTACCCCAACTGTTCTTGCATAACCATGCGCCCGGAGCCGGAGCAGCCGTTGAGATCGTATCATTCCATCCTGCAATGGCAATTGAGTGATTCGGATCGCGGGTATCTGTGGGTGGCTGATAAAAACTGCCGTTCGAGTTGTCCAGGAAAATATCGTTTGCATACATACATGTTCCAACCGCACCATGATCCATGATCTTTTGTTTGATAAGATCAATATTTGACAGATCGTCTTTCAATTGATACCATTCCACCGTTCTGGGATAATAATAAGTGTATGAAGTGTCTCTTCTAAGTGATGCAGATTTATACGCAGGAGCGTCTTCCTGAAGAACCGCACCATCCCCCCGGCTGAGATAGGCTGTAGCCACCCTGTAGTCTCCGCCCATATGGACAGTCAATCCCTCATAAGGATAATAGCCAATATCCTGATTGTAAAACAGATTGAAACCGTTCCACCAGTCTAAATGATATTCCGAGAGATCCGGTCCCGAGAAATATACCGCGGAATCCCAAAGGCCTGTTTTCATCATGTTGCTCTCAATGGCAGCCATGGTACCGTGCGTCCAACAGGTCCCGCCCTGCTGAGATCTGACAAGGCTTACATAAACAATTCCATCCACATTTCTCAGATCATAATGTGAAGGAAAAACATCAGCGAACGCTACTATCAGCGGTAAAATTACAATGAGAGCTAAATATTTGTATTTATTAAACATTTTATTCACTTGCATTCATCCTAATTCCATATTAAAATAATAACCGATTTTGGAGGATAAAAAAAGGGAAATCATGAAACAAATCAGTGATAAGGCGACCGAACAACAAAATCTGTCCAGTAAGTTCATCGATCAGATGAGTACTGCTGAGATCTGTTCGACAATGAATAAAGAGGACAAAACAGTCCCCTTTGCGGTTGAAAAAGCCATCCCCGAAATTGTAGCTTTTACTGATGCCGTGGTTGAGTCCATGAAAAAAGGCGGAAGCCTTTATTATGTCGGTGCCGGTACAAGCGGACGGCTTGGGGTTTTAGATGCCTCGGAAATTCCTCCTACTTATT
>JAIPIT010000013.1 GCA_021734505.1 Fidelibacterota bacterium
TTGATAAGTTTGCGATTGAACTTATCAAAACCATAGAAGGGTAAATTTTTTTACTTATGCATATCCGTTTATTCATATATAACAATAAACAAATAACAAGGAGAATTACATGAAACACACCATTACTCGTAAGGAAGATCTTAATGCTGCTGATTACGTTATTGATGTCATTGCTCCTAAGGTGGCAAAGAAATTCCGACCCGGCAATTTCGCTGTACTGATTACCGTACCCAATGGCGAAAGGATACCAATGTCCATCGAGAGGGCTGAAGGAGATAAGATAACAATGTATATCAAGCGGCTTGGAAAGACATCCCGCGAACTGGACACATGGGACGTGGGTGATGCACTTTACAAAGTTATTGGACCAATGGGAACACCCCCTCCGCTCAAGAAATATGGTAATGTTGTTTTTGCGTCAGACCTCGTATGCGGGCATGCAGAAAATAATGCAATGTGCAGGGAACTTGGTAAAATCATGGGCAATCACATTATTTCCATTCAAAGCTTTCCTGACAAATCTCAGATTTATCCGGAAAACGAACTCGCGAAATCTGTGGCTGATGAATTCATTTTATGCACAGAGGATGGTTCAGTTGGAAGAAAAGGACACTATCTTGATATTATGCAGGAACTACTCGAAGAGAGAAAGATCGATCAGGTCTTTGCGGGTGGCGGAATTCCCCCCCTGCAAAAACTTTCCATTCTTACAAAAAAATATAATGTGCCGGTTTATACAACCGTTCGCCAGATCATGGTCGATGCGACCGGTATGTGTGGCTCCTGCCGTGTCTTTATAGATGGGGAGCAGAAACTCGCATGCATTGACGGTCCTATGTTTGATGGACACAAAGTAGATTGGGAAGCTGCAATAAGCCGGCTGGCAATGTTCAAAGGGAAAGAGGCAGAAGCAATGCAATGCTATAATGAAAAAATGAAGGCGGTGGTATAATGGCTATTAGGGAAAGAGTACCAATGCGTGAGCAGGATCCAGAAGTCAGAATTACGAACTTCCTTTCGGTTCCTCTTGGCTATTCCGCAGAGGAAGCAGTGGAAGAGGCAAAAAGATGCCTACAGTGCAAAGTGCCTTTGTGCGAAACAGGATGCCCTGTACGCATGAGTGTAAAAGATATTATCAAATTAATCGTTGATGAAAATTTTGAAGAAGCGTTTTTCCTTTCAAAGCAGGACAATGCTGTACCCGCAATGACAGGAAGAGTTTGTCCTCAGGAAGACCAGTGCGAGGGAAAATGCGTGTTGGATAAAACAGGGCAGCCGATCAATATTGGAAAATTGTTCGCATTTGTCGCAGACTGGGCGCGTGAAAATAATCTCCTGGAAGATACAGAACCACAAGAGAACGGCAAAAAGGTCGCAATTGTAGGTTCGGGTCCCGCAAGTATTACATGTGCTGTCGATCTTCGCAAACTTGGATATCAAGTTACAATATTTGAAGCACTGCATATGGCTGGTGGCGTTCTCCAATACGGAATTCCTGCCTTTAGATTACCTCGCGATGTCGTTGATTATGAACTGTCTTATCTTGAAAAAATCGGTGTGGACATCCAGCTCAATCAAGTAGTTGGCCAGAATGTGGACTTCGAAGAACTAAAAAAGGAATATGATGCGATCTACCTTGCAACAGGTGCGGGTGCCCCAAGATTCCTCAACTGCGAGGGAGAAAAATTAAAGGGTGTATATTCTGCAAACGAATTCCTGATCCGGGTCAATTTGATGAATGCATATAAATTCCCGAACTGGGATACTCCAATAATATGCGGCGATAAAGTTGGCGTGATCGGATGCGGGAATGTCGCAATGGATTCAGCACGCTGCGCAAAACGTCTCGGTGCAAAAGAAGTATATATCCTATATAGGCGAACGAAACAGTGTGCTCCGGCACGTGCCGAAGAAATTCACCATGCGGAAGAAGAAGGGATCATATTCAAAGAAATGATATCCCCGTGCCGCATCTTCGGTGATGAGGACGGATGGGTAACAGGCATCGAAATGATAAAAACGGAATTCAAAGGAACCGACAAAAGCGGTCGCCCAAGACCGGTAAACATCGAGGGATCTGAGTTCATTATGGAGGTGGACACCATCATAAATGCGCTTGGAACAACCCCAAACAGGCTCTTTCTCAGTAATGTTCCTGAACTGGACACCCATTCCTGGGGCGGGATCAAGGTTGATGACAGTTTCATGACGAATATTCCCGGCGTGTTTGCCGGTGGTGATGCACTCTCCGGTGGATCTACCGTGATCGACGCAATGGGAAATGGCAGAGATGCTGCCGAAGCTATTAATAGATTTCTAAGTAATCCTTAAAAAATTATATTAAGGGGGTTCTCATGCAAAAAATACTAAAAGCAATAGATATTATGGAAAAAAATGTAATAACTATTGGTCCTGATGTAATGTTAGATAAAGCAATCCATAGATTATTGGAAAACAGAATCAGCGGAATGCCTGTTGTCGATGATAATGGGAAAGTAATAGGTATTATTTCTGAAAAGGATATTTTGAATTTCTTGTTCTGTGGTTATCTTCATAATACAGCAGTTAGTGAAGCCATGACAGAAAATTTTGTCTATTTTACCCCGGAAACAAGAATTGAAAAAATCGCTGTTGCAATTTCCAAACATCAGTTCCGCAGAGTACCAATCGTTAAAGACGGCAAAGTAGTTGGAATTGTTTCAAGAAGAGATATTATTCGTCACGTGCTTTAGATTACATCAATATCCTATTTCATAAACCCTCTCTCGCTCAAGCATATAGAACCGCCTTCGGGCGGTTTTTTCTTATCTCAAAAATCCATTCTTTTACTTACATCTGGCTTGAAACCAGTATTGTATGAGAGGATTGGGTGCAATTTATTGACATAAATCAGATATAAAAATTTGTTAAAACATATAGATGGAAAAAAATTACTAAAAAGGAACCTATATGAAAAAGACACTCATTGCTTTTATAATAGTTATCACGACCATTATTTTCATATGTAATTCTCTCTCCGCCATTGAATTATTAAAGGGCAAAACCTTTTATATGCAGGCACAATCACTTGAAAAGAATGCTGATTACTTCAAAGCCCAGGACCTATACAAGGAAGCACGCAAAGAGCTCCTTGGCGAGGGTGATATTGAGCTTGCCGATCAATGCCGTGTTGCATACACTCGTTTAGAAAAGATAATCCTCACTTATACTCATTCTGAAGCTGATGTGAGAAGAATGATAAAAGAAAAATACCCTGATACAACAAAAGAACGTATCGATAAGGTTATTGCTGATGGTCGTCTTGCACATCTTGAGATCGGAGGAGAAACATATTACTTCGACCAATTCTTGAACACGCTGTATCATATCTATCCTGATTTTATGTCTGTGGAAGCAAAAGGTGCACTCGGCAAGATGGGAACGATCTTCGAGATCATGTCGCCGTACATTTATGAAAAGGCTAACCCTTCAACGTGGCAGACGCTTTCAAGTTCTCAAACTTATGAATTCGACGCGGGTCTCTCCATTCCAAGAGATTCATTTCCAGAAAGGGGATTGTTAAAAGTATGGATGCCCCTTCCTCTCTCAAATTCCTCACAGACTGATATTGTGATCGAGTCGATTTGCTCAGAACAATACATCCCATATCCCGCTCAGCTTGATGGAGATATTGGGTATGTGTATTATGAATTCCCGCTTGAAGAAATCAAGGACAGTATTCGCATCGGAGCAAAATTTTCCTACACTGCATATGAGGTTCTTTTCGATGTTGATCCCGAGAAAGTGGGTGAATATGATAAGAAGTCCGCACTCTATAAACGCTATACTTCTTCGGATAAAAACATAGCAATAACTCCGGAAATTCGTGAAGCTGCCCGGAAGATCGCGGGAGACGAGACCAATCCTTACCTAATCGCCAAGAAATTTTATGATCATATTGTGTACGATCTAAACTACAGCTACATGCCGCATGTTGCGCTGGAAGCATTGAAAATCCCGGAATCAGTATATGTTCATGAACATGGGTATGGCGATTGCGGTGCGCAAAGCATGTATTTTTCCGCATTGTGCCGTGCAATGGGTATTCCTGCGCGCGCTTCCGGCGGTATGCAGCTCTTCCCACTAAGTGCAGCACATTGTGGCGACCACTTCTGGGCTCATATGTATATTCCGAACTACGGCTGGATACCGGTCGACACGTCTGTTGGTCAGGCGGCAAAATATATTATTACCCTTTCTAAAAAACAGCAAACCGATTTTATCGAGTACTTCTTCAGCAAGATCGATCCGTTCCGCTATCTTATTCAGGTCGATGTAGATGTACCGCTGTATCCTTCTTCGGAAGAACCTCTTTTCTTTGGAATGGTGCTCCAAGCGCCTAATGCAGAATGCATGGAAATGGATGAAAATCCCGGATTGCTCTTCATGGAAAACTGGAAGATTACCTGTAAGAAAGTAATTTCAAAATAGCGATGTCCCTCAATATATTTTAATCTTGATTATGAAAAGTATAAAGGATATAGATTTCGATAAATTGAGAAAGGACAACTCATACTATCCTTCCCCGGCTGCATGGGAAGACCAAGTTGTATATTTTATTATGGTGGATAGATTTTCAAACGGAAAAGAAGTAGCCCCCTATAATCCTCCACGGGATTTTGAGAATGCTCTTAAAAATGATAAGGAGAGAAAAAGGTGGGAACAATCAGGAGATACATGGGTTGGGGGGGACTTGCCTGGCGTTATTAGCAAACTCGATTATTTACAACATCTCGGCGTCACTGCGCTTTGGATCAGTCCCGTCTTTAAACAGGTTTCGTATCAACAAACATATCATGGATATGGTATCCAAAATTTTCTTGAGATTGATCCACATTTCGGAACCAAGGAAGATCTGAAAAAGTTGGTTGCAGAAGCTCATACCCGGGGCATGTATGTTATTCTAGATATCATTTTTAACCATACTGGTGATATTTTTGCTTACGAGCAAGAATCCCCTCAATATACTGGTGAAGTCTATCCTGTGCGCGCATTTCGTGATAAAGAAGGAAATCCGACTATAGCTTTTGATAAACCAGATTTGGACATGGCCTGGCCCGATGGTGGTGTATGGCCTGCTGAGTTAATGTCCCCTGGATCCTTTACTCGAAAAGGGGCAATTGTAAACTGGGACGCTTATCCTGAATATATAGAAGGTGATTTCTTTTCCCTGAAAAACATCAACACCGGCAATATGATTAATGGGCAGTTCCAGGTATCAACCACATTAAAGATTCTTACTGAATGCTATAAATACTGGATAGCCCTTGCGGACATTGATGGTTTTAGATTAGATACTGTTAAGCATCTCGATCCTGGCGCAACACAATATTTTGTGTCTGAAATCCATGAATTTGCACAATATATTGGAAAGAATGATTTTTATATTATTGGTGAAATAACAGGCGGAATGGAGTTTGCGATCGAGACACTCAGGAAAACTGGCCTTGATGCTGCACTTGGGATTAATAAGATACCCGAAAAACTTGAGAATGTTGCCAAAGGTTATATTGATCCGATAGAATTTTTTTCTATTTTTACAAATTCTGAATTACTTGGTGATGACGAACATAAATGGTATAGAGATAATGTGATCACTATGTTTGATGATCATGATATGATTATACAGTCTGGAATTAAAAGCCGTTTCTGTGCTGACAGAACGACATCCCCGCTACTTCTGAACGCTCTTTTTCTTAATCTAATGTCTCCTGGTATTCCCTGCATTTATTATGGTACCGAGCAGGGTTTTGATGGAAAGGGTAATTCTGATAAATATGTCCGGGAAGCAATGTTTGAGAGTTCCTTTGGCGCATTTCGATCAACAAACAGGCATTTTTTTAATCAGAAAAATTCTGTCTTTCTCTCGCTATCAAAAATGATACAATTAAGAAAAAAATTTATCGTATTACGACAGGGGAGAATCTATCAAAGAGAAGTATCGTATAACGCTGAACATTTTGAATTTCCTCATAAGCTGGGCGTGGGAAGACATAGTGGCGTGATCGCATGGTCAAGAATAATGAGTCATGAGGAAATTCTCTGTGTGATCAATTGTGATCTTAAAAATGATAGATCCGTATATGTTATCGTTGATGGGATCCTAAACAAAGAGAGTAGTATTTTTAAATGTATCTTTTCTACTGATAATCTCATGCTTGGGCAGAAGGTAAAAGTTGAATTAATAGAAAACATACTCGCTTTAAGGGTAACCATACCGAAAAGTGGCTGTGTCGCATTTTGGAATATTGAGAAATAACATGGATAAAATAATAGTATTTTCAACGCTTTTTGTATTATTGGGTCTCTTTGCATGGGGGCGTATTCGACATGATTTTGTTGCCCTGATAGGGCTCTTCATTCTTGTTATAGCCGGAATTATTTCTCCCACTGAGGCATTCACCGGTTTCGGACATCCCGCGGTGATAACTGTTGCTGCGGTATTGATCATTGGTAAAGCCCTGGAAAATTCTGGGCTTGTCGATATACTTGGTAAATGGGTATTGAAGATTGGGAAAAATCTTGTTGTGCAGATCCTCACACTCTCTTTTCTCGTAGCCATAGCATCAGCCTTTATTAATAATGTTGGTGCGCTGGCTATCATGATGCCCGTCGCAATCCTTATGGCAAAAAAGAGCGGGAACTCTGCTTCTTCAATACTTATGCCAATCGCCTTTGCTTCCCTGCTTGGTGGGATGACCACCCTTATTGGAACGCCACCAAATATCATCATAGCAACATTCCGTGCAGAAGAGGTTGGCAAAGCTTTCAACATGTTTTCATACACCCCTGTCGGTCTCGGCGTTGCGATAGTAGGTGTTCTTTTCATTTCTCTTCTTGGATGGCGTTTGCTACCTAAACGATCCTCAAAAACATCTAAGGAAGAGCTCTTTAATATTGATGACTATATCACAGAACTAAAAGTCACAAAAGACTCTAAGGTCTTAGGTAAATCTATCGGAGAAGTAGTAAAAAAAGCGAAATCTGATGTACACATCCTTGGCCTGGTGCGGAATAAAGAACGTATCCACGCTCCCCATGATAAACAGATACTTAAAGTAAGAGATGTTATTATTGTACAAACTGATTCGGATACACTCAAATCCTTTATTGCTAATACACAACTGGAACTTTTAGGAGGTCGGCAGTTCCGAAAAGATGCCACGGGTTCTAAAGATATTACAATTTCTGAAGTTGTGGTAAAAGACAACTCCCCGCTTGTAGGACGTACTGCCACCAGCGTGAAAATGAGGAGTACCTACGGCATAAATCTCCTCGCCATCTCTCGTCGGGATAAGCGAATTGCCAGCAGGCTTGATAAAATTACATTTCGGGGTGGTGATGTGCTTATGCTTCAGGGAAGGACGCATATGATCGAAGATGTGATCTCATCGATTGGCTGTCTTCCTCTTGTACAGCGTGGTCTCAGAATTGGCTATCAAAAGAGAATTGCTTTCAGTCTTGGAATTTTTATTGCGGCAATTGTGTTGGTCCTCACAGGTCTTCTACAGGTTCAGATCGCTTTTTCTATCGCGGCTGTAATAATGGTTCTTTCGGGCTTACTTCCTATTAAGGAGATTTATTCAACCATAGATTGGCCTATAATTGTTTTGCTTGGTGCAATGATTCCTGTTGGACAATCTCTTGAAACAACAGGCGGGGCAAACCTCATAGCTTCACAGATCCTACACCTCGGGAATAATGTTCCGCCATGGGCAATCCTGACAGTTGTACTTGTAATCACTATGTTTCTCTCAGACATTATCAATAATGCTGCTACTGTCGTTCTCATGGCTCCTGTTGCCATGAATGTCGCATATGGACTAGGCACATCGCTTGATCCATTTCTTATGGCTGTCGCAGTGGGTGGTTCATGTGCCTTTCTTACGCCCATTGGGCATCAATCCAACACATTGGTTATGGGACCAGGGGGATATAAATTCTCAGATTACTGGCGCATGGGTCTTCCCCTTGAAATCCTGATTGTACTTTTTGGTGTGCCCCTTATTCTTTTGTTCTGGCCTTTATGATTAAAAATCTTGAATATGGGTTAGATTTTTTTATAATTCTCATCAGAGAAAGGAGAATGATGAAAAGAGTAATAGTACTCATCGTGATTGTTATGTTGTCCTATTCCGTTATATACGGACAGGAAGTGAAGGAAAAGATACCATCGCGTTATTTGATGGTCATGTATGGGAAAAATCAACTTTATTTTGATTCCATCAATTCACATCAAATCATATCGATTGGATATAACCCCATACAAAAAAATAAAGGACTCGGAATCAATGCATGGTATCTTCAGGATGATCATACTTCATACTATGGATTTAAAGAAAGTATGATCATAATCCAGCCATCTGTTCATCTCATCCATAAATCTCTCGTTGTGAAACTCGGCTGGAACGTTTTTATACTCAGTGAAGGAGAGGAACCCGGGCTGAAGGTGTGGCAACCTGCGATCGAAATAAAATATGGATTTATGAAAAATTTCTATCTCTCTTTTAATTTCAAATCAGACATGTTTTTTGGTAGTGTAAACTCGAATATTCATTACCTGTTCAATGATAACATTTCAGGAATAATGCTCGGTTATGCATATAAGGAAAACTGGGACGATGATTATAATGGATTTACATATAAGCTCAATTACATGATCTTCAGGAAATTCCTTCTGAGCGTTTGCGGCAATGTCGATTTTAAGTTTAAGTCACAGGGGATGCAGGCAGGAATTGGAATATTATTATAAGAAAAATGGTGAAAAATAAAGGCAGTTCAATCACAAAAGTTATCCTGTTGGGCACAGGAAATCCCAATCCCGATCCTGAACATTCCGGCTGTTCTGTACTCATTCTTGTAGGTGAAACACCTTACATTATCGATTTCGGTGCAAATGTTGTCAGGCAAGCTGCTGCGCTTACTGCAGAATATGGTGGTCCTTTGCAGGAATTAAAGATCAGAAACCTCTGCACTGCCTTTTGCACACATCTTCATTCCGACCATACTCTAGGACTTGCCGATCTTATCCTCACTCCCTGGATCATGGGCAGAAAAAAACCTCTTGCTGTATATGGCCCTTCCGGCATGAAAGAAATGACAGAAAATATTCTTGAAGCATATAAAGAGGATATTCATTATCGCATTGATGGGATCGAGCCAATAAATAAAACCAGCTGGAAAGTAATCACTCACAAAATTCAGGAAGGTTTTATTTATGAAGATAACAATATTCAAGTAAAAGCATTTCACGTACATCATGGAACAATGAAAAATGCATTCGGATTCCGGTTTACAACGCCTGATAAAACAATCGTGATTTCAGGCGATACCACTCCCTGCGAAAATATTATCAACTATTCCCAAAATGCCGACATTCTTATTCATGAAGTGTACTCTCAAAAGGGCTTTGTAAATTTAACTGCTGCGTGGAAGAAATACCATGCGGCGCATCATACTTCATCGCATCAGCTTGCTGAGATCGCAAATAAGTGTCATCCTAGATTACTCATCGCCTATCACACCCTTTTCTGGGGAACTCGCGACGAGGATATTCTTGAAGAGATAAAACGGTATTATAAAGGTAATGTTGCTATTGGTCGGGATCTTCAAATTTTTCATTGACAACAAAATGCGGAGATCAAGCAATTTTTTCGTGTAGAGTACAAATAAACAAAAGGAGCATGCATCATGATAGAATTAATGAAGGGGCTTCCGGACAATGTGCTGGGGCTTAACGCAATTGGAGAACTCACGGCAGAGGATTACAAAACTGTTGTCATGCCTGCGGTTGCGGAGAAGGTGGGTCTCTATAAAAAGATACGGCTCATTTATGTCATCGGCAAAGAATATAAAAATTTCTCCATCGGCGCAATGTTTGATGACATGAAAACCGGCTTTAGCCACCTCGCTATCTGGGAAAAAGTTGCGATCGTGACGAATATCAAATGGATTGTGGATGGGGTAAGGCTTTGGGGATTCACCGTGCACGGTCACTTTAAGGTATTCAGCACAGACCAGATCGGGCAGGCGCGGGAATGGATATCAGAATAGTCTGATAGATTGCTGTTCCGCACTCCAAAAACTTCTCTCCTATTCTGTAACAGCCATGAATGACTACTATGTAAAAAACCTTTCCGGGGCTCAATTGCAGAAATGTTACGAGATTGCATCTCCGCGCATCCGCCAGTATTTGGATGCTGAAATTGAATTCGTGTGCAACAAGATCAATTCCGGTGATCAGTTACTCGAACTTGGTTGCGGATATGGAAGGGCTATGAAATATTTCCTGGATAAAACCGATCTCGTCGTTGGTATAGATAATTCCGAAGAGAATATCCGTTATGCACATGAATATCTTAAAGGTGTATTTGGCTGGCAGGTTTTTGTGATGAATGCCATTGATCTCCTGTTTGATGACAACTCCTTTGATTTGGTCGTGTGCATTCAAAACGGACTTTCCGCTTTCCGCGAGGATCCTGTCCGTATCATGTCTGAAGCATTACGTGTAACAAAGAAAGGTGGTGTTGCTCTGTTTTCGACCTATTCAGAGAAATTCTGGAACGAACGGCTGAAATGGTTTCGCGATCAGGCGGCACACGGGCTTGTTGGTGAAATTGACGAGGAAAAGACCGGCAACGGAATGATCGTGTGTAAAGATGGATTTACTGCAAGGACGTTCAGCAGGGGTGATTTTCATCAATGTGCAAATAAAGTAGAAGTGGACATAAATCTTATTGAAATCGATAAATCGGTTTTATTTTGTGAAATATATAAAAATTAGGTGAAAGTAAGGATTTTTTTGAAATATAAACTTGTCATACTGGATTTTGACGGCACCCTTGCCGATACGTTTCATTGGTTTGTGAAAAATATCCGTGCTGTTGCAGATAAATATGGTTTTAAAAATATCACGGATGAGGAAGTTGAGGATTTACGAAACTTCGATGCTAAACACATGATCAAACACGTTGGTTTTCCCATACTCAAGCTTCCGCTGATCGCAACCCATATGCGCGGACTTATGAAAAAAGAGATCCATACGATCACACTCTTTGATGGTGTGCCGGAAATGCTGCGCAAGTTGTACGATGCCGGACTGACACTTGCGGTGGTAAGCACGAACTCCCAGGAAAACGTGAAATCCGTGCTTGGTCCTGACCTAAGCGCTCTAATTTCAGATTATGAATGCGGCGTGTTGCTGTTCGGCAAGGAAGCCAAATTCAAGAAAATATCCCACAAGTGCAAAATCCCCCTTTCAGAAGCGATTTACATTGCCGATGAAATGCGGGACTTAGACTCTGCCCGACATGTTGGGCTCGATATAGGATTTGTTTCCTGGGGATATACCAATCCTGAACCATTGAGGAAATTAAATCCGACCGTGTTTTTTGAGATGGTGGATGAGATTGGGGAATTACTGGTAAAAACCGATTAGGGTAAAAGTGATGACTTATTAATATTTAACATGATTCTATCTATCCCCAAGATTTTCCGTAATTCATTTAAGCTGGAGGATTATAATGGTTTTCTGGAAGAAAAAAATAGTAAACAAAGTTCCACAATCAATAATTGATGAAGCAATTGATGAAATAATAAACCGTTTTGTTGCCGGAATCTTGGCTGCAAACTTTGAAACGAATGTAATATTAAAGAAAAATGAAACTCTGATTTTTGCAATCCCCAATATTATTCTCGCAGAAGAAAGATCAATCAAAACAAAAGGTGGATATCTTGGATTTTCTATACGGATTATGAAGGGGATTTCTATAAGACCAGGTACCTTCCAAGCAGAAAGAGAAACAAAAGTAACACAAATTGACCAAGGATTATTAACACTTACGAATAAAAGAATTGTTTTTGATGGAGAAAGAAATTCTAGAAATATTATACTTTCATCTATTAATTCAATTAGTCCAACAGATAATGGATTTGGAATTAATAGAACAGGAAAATCGAAAACAGAATTCTATATTGGAATCAAGAATGTTAAAATTGGAATACCCATTGAACCTGATGAAAACGATAATTTTGATTCAACAACTATAAATTGGGAATTAGATGGTTATGCAGTAAAAGAAATTATACAAAGATTAATTAATTTATGAAATTTAGAATGTATGTTGATGAGGTCGGCAATCCAGATTTAAACAGTTCAGACAATCCACTTCACAGATTTCTTAGTTTAACGGGTATCATCATAAACCTTGATCATGTTCGTGAGACTATTCATCCAGAAATGGAGAAGCTCAAATCTAAATTTTTCAACCCTCATCCAGATGATCCAATAATTTTCCATAGAAAAGATATGATGAATGGTAAATTTCCTTTCGAAATTCTTAGAGATAAAGAAATAAGAAAAAAATTCGATAATAAGTTAATTGATTGTCTGAAAAATTGGCAATATACTGTAATTACAGTATGTCTAGATAAGAAAATACACAAGGAGACTTATACCGTTTGGCATTATGATCCTTATCATTATTGTCTGGCACTATTGCTTGAGAGATTTACGATTTTTCTTGAACAAATTAAATGCAAAGGTGATGTAATGGCAGAATCACGAGGGGGTAAAGAAGACAAAAGGTTAAAAGCATCCTTTCTCAAACTATGGAATGAAGGGACTGATTATATATCAAATGAACGGTTTCAGTATGTTTTAACAAGCAAAAAGCTTAAGGTTAAACCTAAAACCAATAACATTTCCGGACTTCAATTAGCCGATCTAGTAGCACATCCAAGTAGAAATGAAATATTGTACGAAAATGGTCTTCTAGAAGGAAATATAGCACCATTTGCTGAGAAGATAATTAATTTGTTGCAGGGAAAGTATTATCAGCATGGGATTAGAATTCACGGAAAGAAGTTTATTTAAAAAAGAAAAGGCCTTTCGGCCTTCGATGGCTAAAAACCATCCACCTTCACTAATGTGAATTAACTATTCTTTTCGAAACTTAAAATTCTTTGTCAAGTTTCTTTGTATGTTTTAACCATCAAAAAGTATCATATATATTAAAAAGCCCCGACAATCCGTCAGGGCTTTTCGTTTATCTAAGTAAGTGGTATTAGTGTGTTTCTTTATACTTTTTCAAAACGCCGAGTACGTAATCAATATCAGCTTCAGTATGGTCTGCGTTTACCTGGAACCTGATCTCTTCATCACCTTTTGGCACAACGGGAAAGTTAAGTCCGGTGCCAAGCACGCCGTTCTCTGTCAGGTATTTCACCAGCTTTGTGGTTTCTGCAGTATCTCGCACCATGAGCGGCACTACAGGATGAGGTCCTTCGATCGTTTCATAACCGAGGGCTTTCAAACCATCCTCAAATTTCTTTGTCATAGCTGCAAGGTGTTCCAGTCTTTTCTTGCCGGTTTCGCTATCCAGGATATCCAGAACTCTCAGTGTGGCAGCTGCTTCCGAACAGGTGATCGGGTTTGAGTAGATATACATCGGTGCTGTCTCGCGAAGATAGTCAAGGACTGTTTTTGATGCAACGACATATCCGCCGTTCACGCCAAAAGCCTTTCCTAATGTGCCGATCAGAATATCAACCTTTCCGCCGGTAAACTCTTCGGTTCCCCTGCCAGTTTTGCCAAACGCTCCCACGCCATGAGAGTCGTCAGCAATGGTGATCACGCCTTCTTCAAATTTATCATTGAATTTAGCTGCAATTTCTGTCAGCTCTTTGAGTGGCGAAAAATCTCCACGCATACTGAAAATACCGTCAGTAATGACCAGACAGCGCTTTCCCTGTCCAACTGCTTCATTCATCTTTGCTTCGAGATCTGCCATGTCATTGTGCTTATAGATCAGCTTGGCGGCTGGACGTGAAAGTCTCATTGCCTGGATAATGCAGTTATGGTTAAGTTCGTCGGAAACGACTACGGTCTCTTTGGTAGTGAGTGGATAAATAACTCCGAGACTTGTCACGTAGGCAGAACTGAAGATCATTCCGGCTTCGCGTCCGTGGAATTCTGCGAGTTTCTTTTCCAGCTCGATATGTGGTGTATGGGTTCCGCTGATGAACCTGACTGCTCCGGGTCCAACACCATATTTCTGTGCTGCTGCTTCTTCAGCTTCGACAACTTCCGGGTTCATCGACATTCCCAGGTAGGAATTTGCATTCATTTTGACGAATTCCTTATCACCATATCCTTCTAAAATATAACGGGGTCCGAATTCGCCTTTTGGATTTTTTATTTCTTTGATAACGAGTTCCGTACCCTTGTCTCTTCCGCTCTCTCTCAGGTCTTTCAGGTTCTGTTCAAGGGCGGCATTCAATTTTTTTAACGGCATGTATTCCTCCAAATATATTTTCTATTTTATCATTTTAATTTTTTTGATAATACGTCGAGCATGTCTTTGGTCATTGCTTCGAGGTCATAATCCGGTTTCCAGCCCCATTCTTCACGAGCTGCAGAATCGTCCATTGAATTGGGCCATGAATTGGCAATTGCCTGTCGGACAGGATCGACATCATACTCCAACAAAAATTCGGGAATAACTTTCTTTATCGAAGCTGCGATCTTCTCCGGATCGAAACTCATTGCAGTCACATTAAAGGCATTTCTGTGTTTCAATTTTGAAGGATCAGCTTCCATGAGGTCGATTGCGGCTTTTATCGCATCGGGCATATACATCATATCCAGGTAGGTGCCTTTGCCAAGGTTACATGTATATTTCTTATTTCTGATGGCTTCGTAATAAATCTCGACTGCATAATCCGTCGTGCCCCCGCCAGGGAGTGTTTCGTTTGAGATAATACCCGGATAGCGGACACCTCGTGTATCCACGCCGAATCTTTTGAAATAATAGTCGCAAAGTAATTCCCCGGCAACTTTGGTGACGCCGTACATCGTGCTTGGTCTTTGAATTGTATCCTGCGGTGTGTTATCGAGGGGTGTAGATGCGCCGAATGCGCCGATCGAGCTGGGAGTAAATACTGCACAACCGTATTCGCGAGCTACTTCCAGCACATTATACAAGGCATTGATATTCACATTCCATGCAAGATTTGGTTTTGCCTCCGCCACTGCAGAAAGGATCGCTGCCAGATGATAAATTGTATCGATATTGTATTTTTTTACAACATCTTTTACCTGCTCGATATTGGTGCAGTCAACCATTTCACAAGGACCTGAGTTTTTGAGTGTTTCTCCAGGTTTTGTCCTGTGAAATCCAGCAACGACATTATCATTTTCATATCTTTTTCGTAATTCCATTGTGAGTTCAGAGCCAATTTGTCCTACAGCTCCGGTAACAAGGATCTTTTGCATGTATTCCTCCGACTTCAATTAATTTTTTCTAAAATTACTACTGCAATTGCAGATTCTTTTGTGTGTGAAAGCGACACATGGACACTATTGATACCGGCATTTTCACAGATTTCCTGTGCGGTGTTCTGCATGAGGAGTTCCGGCTTGCCAAGTTCATTATTGATAACCTCGACATCCTTCCATTTCAAGCCGTTCCGCAAACCGGAGCCAAGTGCTTTTAGGAAGGCTTCTTTCGCAGCGAATCGTGCTGCAAAACACTGTGCCTGTATGCCGAGATTTTCAGCTCTGGTGCAATATGTTCTCTCGCTCTTGGTGAAGAGCATATCTATGAATTTATCGCCGTGGGAAGCCAACTCTTTTTTGATCCGTTCAACTTCAACAAGGTCTGTGCCAATACCAAATATCATAGTCTACTCTTTTTTTTCTGCTGGTTTCTCTGTCAACATTAATTCACGCTTTTTTAGAGCATTTTGTACAACCAGATATTCACTCCAGGGAAGTTCCTGCGTACCATAGCACATTGTCGTTTCGTGAGCTTTCCCGCAGGCAATAACAGACTCTCCATCCTGTGCAGAAAGGATGGCTTTTTCGATTGCTTCCTCTCTATCCGGGATCCTAAAAAAGTCTTTTCCTTCTTTTCGTCCTGATTGCCTACAGCCGTCAGCAATTTCTTCTATGATGTCATCCGCCGACTCTGTTCGGGGATCTTCGGAAGTGATGTAAATTCTATCTGCAAATTTACCGGCAACCTTTCCCATTTCTTTTCTTTTCTGAACATCCCGCAGTCCGGCACTTCCAAATACGGCATGTATTTGACCCTTTGTGAATGACCGAACCGTCCGAAGGGCTTGCTCAAGCGCATTTGCCGTATGTGCAAAATCAATGATCACATTAAAATTTCCCTGCGCATGTGTGATAAGTTCCATCCTGCCTTTTATACGCTGTAATGACTCAATTGCTGAAATGATCTTCTCTTTCGGAATGTTCTGCGAATACGCAACAGCAATTGCTGCGAGGACATTATACACGTTATATTCTCCGAGAAGGTGGCTTGTAATTTTTAGCTTTTCTTTGGGTGTATGAACAGTACATTTCAGTAATCCCTCTTTTTGAGAGATATCATCCGCCCAGAAATCTGCGTTATTACTCAAACCATAAGAAAAATGCTTGTTAGCTTCAAATTTTTGAAATGTGCCGAATGGGGCATCATCATAATTGAGCACGATTATTTTAGGCACATTTTCCTTTTTATAAGATAATGAAAGAAGCTCAAATAAATGAGCTTTTGCTTGTATGTATTCCTCTCTTGATTTGTGATAATCAAGATGCTCGGATGTTATGTTCGTCAATACAGCTACATCATACTCACATGCCTCCACGCGGTACTGTGCGAGCCCATGAGATGAGGTTTCAATTACTGCATACTCAGAACCTGCAGCAACCATTGCTGCCAGATATTTCTGAAGAGATAGTGCATCAGGTGTTGTGGTATGAAATCCCGTTTCCAAAACACGGTCCCCGATAACGGCATTGATCGAGGTGATCAAGCCTGTTTTATGCCCGGCTTTGTTGAGAATGTGATGAATAAGCGTCGAAGTCGTTGTTTTTCCATCAGTTCCGGTCACGCCTATGATCTTAAGTTTTCTCGCTGGAAATCCGCACCATGCGGCAGTAAGATATGATAATGCTTCTCTGGAATTTTCAACCTTGATAACAGGAACCTTGCTGATTTCCGATACACGTTGCTCATCTTCAACAAGAACTGCCGAAGCACCTTTTTCTAGTGCATTTATGCGATAATTATGCCCGTCAGCGTCGATCCCTTTTATAGCTACAAACAGGTTGCCTTTCTTAAGATTTCGAGTATCAAAAGAGATGCCGGATATCTCTATTTCGTGAATGGACTTGTTGCCGAGTACCGCATAATCTTTGAGGTTTTCAAGGAGTTTTTGTAACGTCATTACTCTTCCAAAGAATCGGAGATCTTCCCTTTTTTTATCAGACTGCGGAGTGAGACATACGTTTTTATTCCGCTGTTCATAAGCTTATACCAGAATGGCTTGAATACATGGTCCTGCATGCCGATGAATTTCTTGAACTCACCGCCGAATCCCTTTTTGAAACGATAGACTCCAAAGAGTGGATGGCCTTCATGAGGATGAGCAGGCACACCCCATAGATCATATATCTTGTATCCCTGCTCCTGAGCCCACTGTATCACATGCCAGTGCAATGCCTGGTTCGGCATGACATTTCTAAACTCATCTGATGAAGCACCGTACATATACCATATTTTCTGCCCAAATGCAAAAATATACACTCCTGCAACAGGCACATCTTCATAATATGCCAGGAACAACTTTACCATGCCTTTATCTGCCATTTGCTCGATCACTCGCGCGTAATAGTTATAATTGTGGATGATGAACGCGTCGCGCTTTGCAGTTGTTTCATAAATATCATAAAATTTTCGTGCGCCCTCCAGCGAGGTTTCTTCTCTTACCTCTACTCCCTTTTTCATCGAAAGCCGTATATTATAACGCGTTTTTGATTCACAGCCAGCAAGTATATCCTCAGCGGATTTCGTGAGATCAAGAAAGTAAGTTGCTCTTGGTTGTATCTGTTTTTTTACAAAAAGAAAATTATGCTCGTGCAAAACACTGAGTACCCGTTCATTATTTTCATCAATTTCAGGGTCGATCTTCAAGACAATGGCATTATATTGTTTGGCAATCTCGGAAATTTTATCCATCAATGCAGAGAAATATTCGCGTTTGGTAACATCAATAACCGGACCTCGCGGTGCATAGAAAATGCATTTACCGATATACGGAATTTTTCGCTTTTGCAGAGAGATGCCGCCCACGATCCGATCGTTTTCAAACACGGCAATTCGGATCGGTACCCATCCGGAAATTCGTTTGATCTCTCCCCATTCATAAGATTGGATGATGGTGCATTCCGGGGTCGATGCCACGAATTCATTCCATGTGGAAAATTCTTCTTCTGTGTGCAAAATTCTGCATTCGATATTTACATTCATAGATACTCTGCGAACTTTTTGGTTCAGATGTGACAATCTTTACATATCGAATCTGTCAACTTTTTCCTTCTCCGCCATGCATTTCGTAAAAATTGACAGCCATGACCACTCTTCCAAAAAGAACCCAATAATAATGAAAAGGAGTTCATTAATAATGAAAATCATTCGATTGTTACTGACCAGTCTCATCTTAACCGTTCTGCTTTCCTGCAGCGGATTCCTTTTTACACAGGATAACACACAAACCGAAGAGGAGATCATGAAAGACCCGATAGTAAAAATGCACACGAATTATGGTGACATCACAATCAAACTCTATAATGACACGCCGCAGCATAGAGATAATTTTCTTAAACTCGTGGAAGAATGCTTTTATGACAGCACCCTTTTCCACAGGGTTATTGCCGGTTTTATGATACAGGCAGGTGATCCGGACTCAAAGAATGCGATGCCCAAGAAACAGCTTGGCGTTGGCGGTCCGGGTTATACAATACCTGCGGAATTCCGCAAAGACCTTATCCACAAAAAGGGCGCACTTGCTGCAGCGAGGCAGGGAGACCAGGTCAATCCGCAGAAACGCTCTTCCGGTTCACAGTTCTATATCGTTGTAGGGCGTCCATGGGCAGCTGACGAAATGATAATGGTCCAGGAAAGATTAGGTTTTAAATACACCGACGAGCAGAAAGAAATCTATGAAACTCTCGGCGGTTACCCCTTCCTTGATAGAGAATATACTGTATTTGGAGAAGTAATCGAAGGGCTGGATATTGTTGATGCGATTTCAGTCGTTGACACAAATCCTGCAGACAGACCTCTTCAGGATGTGGTTATCGAAAGCATAGAGATCATAGAATAGTGTCTCGGTTTTCCCTTGGGAAAGCCCATGCTGGAGTAATTTTTATTACAAATTTCAGTGCAAAGATTGACATAGAAAATCATAGTTTTGTTTTTGATATATAAATTTACCGGAGGTGATACTTAGTGACCAAAGTGGTAGTTGGTAAAGACGAGAGCTTTGAAGGTGCTTTTCGCCGCTTCAACCGAAAGGTGCAGCGCTCGGGTGTTCTTTCTGATATCAAAAAGAACCGTTATTACGAAAAGCCCAGCGATAAACATCGAAGAGAACTCAAAGCGACTTTGCGTAAGCTTAAACGTAATAGTTTCAGATATCGTTCGCGCTAATGTGTATCGATAATTTTACGTAAACCTCAATGGATATTATTAATATCATTACCCTCGGAATCATTCTTGTTTTCGGGGGTTTTGGTTTTATATCAGGATTCATCAAAGGAAGCGCCCGGCTCATTGGGTGGATTGTTGCGCTGATCCTCGCAATCAGGCTGGGTCCTGCATTTTCCGTATTCTTTCAAAACACTTTTCATTTTTCGGTAAAAACATCACACATACTGGGCGGAGTTGTAATTTTTCTCATCGTGATGGTTATTATTGCCTTTATTGTAAAAATCTTGAAGCGGCTGGTGCAGGCACTTCATTTGAGCTTCCTGGATCGATTACTCGGGCTTATTCTGGGCTGCTTCCAGGCAATGATCGTGATCTTTCTGCTCTCACTCTTCATACAGATACTCCCCATTCAGGGAAAAGCACAAACGGTCATTACAAACGCAACTTTTGTGGAATGGAGCAACGAGAAGATCGCCCGAATCCTTGAAGCGACCAAGCTCGATTCCCAAATCAGAAATAATTCCTATTATCAGGAACTTCTCAAATTACAATATAAACTTCAGAAGGAAGTAACGAACACCGTTTCTCCACTTTCATGAAAAACGCTTTTGAAGAACTGGAATTCAATAAAGTTAAAGCGTTGATTTCCTCACATTGCATGTCTCCACTCGGTGAACGGCTTGTGGAAGACCTCACTCCGCTTACCGATAAAACTCTCGTAGAAAAAAAACTTTCCGAACTGCAAGATGTCTTTAATTACCTCGAACAAAGCCACCATTTTGCACTTTCCAGTCTTGAAGATACAGAAATGCTGTTTGACTATTTTGGCAAATACGAGCAGTTCAATATCGACCAGCTTCTCATGTTTGGAAGCAATATCCGGATTGCAAACACGCTAAAAAAAGACAGAGATATTTTACCGGAAAATTTTCCTGAACTACATGCAATTACATCTACACTTGTCGAAATGAAGGAACTCGAAAACAGATTTGATAACATCTTCGATTCCGCTGGGGAGATCAGAGATACAGCAAGCCCGATGTTGTCTTCGATCCGAAAAAACAAGCTGAAGACCAGGAAGCGCATTTATACCGAACTTGAAAGCATTCTTGAGAAAAAAGATTATGAAAATGTGATTCAGGAAAAAGTGGTAACCTTCCGTGACGAGCGCTATGTGATACCGGTGCGCGAAGGCGGTGTGACGCAGATGAAGGGCATTGTGCACGGACGCTCAAAAACAGGCGCTTCCTTTTACGTAGAGCCGCTCTCGGTTATGGAACTTAATAATTCTCTAAACACGCTCTCCGAAGAAGAAAAACAGGAAATTCATAGAATACTTACAGAGCTTTATAACCAGTTAAGAGACAATAAAGATGCGCTGTTGCAAAATCTCGGCATTCTTCAAATAATCGATTTCCTTAATGCCTGCGCACTCTATAGCAGAAGCATACATGCGTATATGCCGGCCATTATTGATGATACGCGTCTGAGCCTGAAAAATGCAAGGCATCCGCTCCTTTTCAATAGCATAAAAGATCCTAATAATATTATTCCCTTCTCTTTGCTTATTGGAGATGAATTCAGGGGGATTGTCATTTCCGGTGTAAATACGGGCGGGAAAACTGTGACGCTGAAAGCAACTGGACTCCTTACGATGATGGCTCTTTCGGGTTTGATGATCCCGGTCGAGGAATCTCAAATCGGGATGTTCACTTCATTTTTTACCGATATCAATGATGAGCAGTCGATCGAGGACTCGATCAGCACCTTTTCCTCACACATTAAGAAGCTCAATGCAATTTTTGATGGCGCAGATGGATCTTCTCTCATCCTTATTGATGAACTTGGTACAGGCACCGATCCGGAAGAAGGCGCTGCGTTTGCCCAATCCGTCATGGAAGCACTCATTGCAAAAAAATCAAAGGTGATCATTACCACACATTTGAATAAGCTGAAAATGTTTGCTTCTGAACACCCCCTTTGCGAAAATGCTTCGATGCGGTTTGATCAGGAAAAACTACAGCCCACCTATCAGCTCGATCTCGGTTTTCCGGGAAACAGCTATGCGCTGGACATTGCAAAGGAATACCATTCTCCGGAAAATATTATCGCACGAGCCCGTGAACTTATTGATCAGAAAAGTCTGCAACTAAGCGAACTGCTGAAAAAAACAGAACAACAAAGGATCCATCTTTCGCAAAAATTATATGAATTCGATTTGAAGAATAAGCTTCTTGAACAGCAATTGGAATCTTTAAATAAAAAAGAGCAAAATTGGAAGCAGATCGAAAAAGAACGAACGCAGAAAGCGCTTAAGGATTCTGAAGAATATCTCTCACAATTACAGCGGGAGTTCGATCACGAAATTGACGGACTGAAGAAACAATTCCGTGCTGAGAAAAATATAGATCATGCTAAAGTACATGATGTTAAAAACAGAATCTCAAAAGAAAGAATTTCGATTGAAAAAAAGCAGGATGACCTCTCCGATATCGAGTTCGTTCCTATAAAAGAAGTCACCGTTGGCAAAGAGGTTTACATCAAACCGCTCAAGCTGGTTGGGAAAGTTCATTCTGTTGAAAAAAATACTGCCCGTGTTCTTGCAGAAGGGCTGACCTACAATGTCAAAAAAACCGATCTCTACGAAATTCCAAAAGGCAAAGAGCTCGCTGAACATAAGGAAGATGCTGAGATTTCTATTCATGCGGATATCGACCACGACTTTGCTTTTGAGCTTAATCTTATGGGTCTAACTTTCGACGAAGCGCGCATACAGCTGGACAAGTATCTTGACAAAGCCATACTGCTTAATTATCCAAAAGTAAGAATCTTACACGGAAAGGGCACGGGTCAACTCAGACGTAAAATCTGGGATTATCTCAAAAATGATAGACGTATTACAGAATTCAATTCAGCCCCACTTCAGGAAGGCGGAGACGGCGTGACTGTGGTGTTATTAATGTAAGTTTTTTCATTAGAGAAAATGGAGGATCGTATGAAAAATATACTCTTAATTATTTCGTTATTATGTCTCTTAAGTTGTTGTTCCGAAGCCCCTTATGAACCCGAATGGGTAGATGCCATATTTATTATGGACGATGATGGAAGCAATGTAACACATCTTATTGATGATTCTCCGGAGAATGTACAATTTACTCTTGATGATGAAAAAATAATTATAAATAGATTAGGAGGAGGAATTTGGTCAATGAATAGTGATGGAACTGATGTAAGGAATTTAACTTTCAAATCAGTAGGAAGCGAGTTACCTTCTCTCTCTCCGGATAGTACAAAAATTGCATTTTCAACCGGAGATATCTATACGATGAATATTGACGGAACAAACTTACAAAATCTAACAAATACCCCCGATGTGCAGGAAGGGTATCCTCATTTTTCTTTTGACGGAAGCAAAATTGTGTACAAAACAAGACAGGATAGTATTAACTCAATTTATATCATGGATACAAGTGGGGCAAACAAAAGAAAAATAATTTCCAATTCAACAAAATATTATCTTTATAGTTACCCTATATTTAATGCAAGTGGTGATAAAATATTTTATAAGTATGCTGGCTTAAATAAAGGTTTGTATTCCATAAATGTTGATGGAACTAATAATACCCTTCTTTATGAAGGGTGGGCAGGTTTTAGCTTTCCATCAGTCTCAGCAGATGGGACAAAAATTGTGTTTAATGTTAGTGATTATATTTTTATAATGAACGGAGATGGAACAAATATCACAGAGTTAGTGATGGGTGGTTCACCGATGATCTCGCCTGATGGCTCAAATATTGTTTTTTGTGGTGTTAAAATAATGAACAGTGATGGGCCGGGACTTACAAAGCTTGAATACGGTTGGGATCCCCGTTTCTCTCACAACAAGTATAATGGCCATTATAAAATTGCCTATACAGGCGAAAGGCAAATTATTAAAGATTCAAATAAAGGAATTGTTTTTTAATCTTCTCTGTATAAGAGTATCAATTCCTTTGCTAACTATTACATTAAACTTGCATAAAATTTACTCTTTATTAAAGAGAAGTCATGCGATACGATCAAACACTTCTCGAAGATATACGCTCTGCAAACAGCATTGTAGATGTGGTCGGGGAATATGTGCCACTGAAAAGAAGCGGCGCGAATTATACAGCACCCTGCCCATTCCACAATGAAACGAAACCTTCTTTTATGGTTTCACCACGCCTGCAGATATTCAAATGTTTCGGGTGCGGAAAGGGCGGAAATGTCTTCACCTTTCTCATGGAATATGAAAAGATCACATTTAATGAAGCAGTTAAAAAGCTAGCGGACAGAATCGGGATAAAACTTCCTGTTTATCAAGAACAATCCAAAGAAGAAAAGAGTTTATATAACTCACTGTACGGCATTTATGAATCTGCGCTGAGATATTATCAAAATAATCTCATCGATAAAGATAGTGATGGGCTTGCATATTTGAAAGCGAGGAATATTTCTGACAAAGATATCAAAACCTTTCAGCTTGGGCTGGCTCTAAAAACACAGTCAGGGCTTCACGGCTACTTGGCAAAAAAAGGATTTTCAAAAGAAGCCCTCGCCAAATGCGGATTATTTACAAGCTCAAATGGAGGTCTGCGAGATAAATTCTTTGATAGAATAATGTTCCCCGTATATAGTTCTGATGGAAAAGTTATTGCTTTTGGAAGCCGTATTTATAAGGACAGTGATGACCGCGGTGCAAAATATCTGAACTCTCCGGAATCTCCCATCTACCAGAAACGAAAACACTTATACGGGCTCTATCAAACAAAAGAATCAATTATTAAAAGCGACTCTGCAATTCTCGTTGAGGGCAACATCGATCTTATTGCACTCTGGCACCATGGATTTACAAACGTGGTAGCAAGTTTGGGAACTGCGCTTACTGAAGAACAGGTCAAACTGCTTTCAAGATATACTAAAAATATTTACATCCTTTATGACAGCGATAGTGCAGGAAAAGAAGCCGCTGCGCGCGCTATTAGTACATTTATTACTCAGTCTATTTTTCCAAAACTCATCACCCTTCCCCCCAATACTGATCCGGACGATTTCCTTGAAGATCATGGGACAAGTGCGCTCCGTGACTATATCGATGATGCAAAGACATTCTACAGCTTTATTTATGAGATCAGAAATGCCGGAAAAAATCTCGACTCTAAGAGAAGGGCTCTGACCGAAGTTATCTCTTTCCTTGATCAAATTGTAAGCCCTGTGCAAAAAGAGCTCTATGTGCAGGAATGCGCAAACCTTTTCGGGGTGAGTGAAACGAACATCTTCCGGGCATTGCAAGCGCTCAAGAAAAAATCATGGAAACCCAAAGATCCGCTTAACCTGCATGTAGATCCCTATCATGAAGAAAAAGATATTATCCAGCTCATCCTTTCTCATCCGGAACAATGTGCGGATTATTTCGATGATATTGAAGTTGATTATTTTACCCATCCACTTATCAGAAAGCTGTTTAAGCTATTCAAAACCAAAGAAAATCCCGATATTCTTGCAGGGAAGGGCGCACCGCTTCTGGATTATTTTGATCCAAAAGATTCTGATTTTATATCTGACCTTCTCTTCAACGAACAGCCTTTTTCCAGAAATGATTTTGAAAAAATGCTCATCGGTTTGCAATTAAGAAAGTTAAATGTTGACTTAAATACGCTTAATGAATATATTATAAAACATCCTGATAATGAAGAGAAAATTCAAGAAAAGAAAGCTATTAAGCATAAAATAAATCAATTAAAGAAGGACTTTAAAGGCGGTACTGTAAAGAAACTTTTGAGCTAAGTTTTTGTCTGTGCCCGGAGACTTTATGAAGACAATAAGTGAATTTATTGAAGAATTAAAACAGCGCGGGAACGAGAGAGGTTTCATCACCTATGATGAGATCAATCAGTTGCTTCCCGACAACCCGATTTTTTTAGATAAAATTGATGATATTTTTAATGAACTAAAGGACGCCGGGCTCGAAATTCTTGATGAAACCATGAAGGGGGATATCCGCAAAAGAAAGCGTACCCCGAAACCCAAAAAAGCGTCTGTTAAAATTAGTTTTTACGACGATCCTGTTCGAATGTATTTGAAAGATATGGGAAAAGTTCCCTTACTCACGCCTGAAGATGAAGCCCATATTTCAAAAAGGATAGAGGACGCACAAACTACCATCAATAAAATGACCCTTAATTGTGGGAGCAGTCTCCGTGAATTTCAAAATGTGATCAAGCGTTACCGCGAAGGCAAGATCAAAATAGATCAGATATTAAAAATAGAATTCGGCAGCTGGTTTGATAAAGAAAATAACGAACGGCTCATAACCCTCCTTGATGAACGGACAAAAAAATCCTTAGATTACTCTGATGAGATCGAGAAGATCATCAATAAAAAACCCTCAAAGCGCTTCAGTAAAACCCAAACAGTTGGCGAGAAGATCAAAGAGAACCGCGCTCATATCATGGCACTTTTTGAGGAGATGTGCTTCACAGATATGATGATCCAGCGCCTTATTTACAGGATCAGCAGTTTGCTTGGCCGTATTAATGTCAGCCTTAACCGCATTAATGCCGTGAGTAACATTAAGGGTTACAGTACTGCAAAGATTTGTACTCTTGGGAGAAAAGCAGAAAAGGGAAAACAAGATTTTAATGAGGTCGCAGAATTAACCGGGCTTGATCCTCATATCTTTATGGATGCTCTTCGAAAAATAAAGAACAACCGGCGTAAGATCCGCAGGGTTGAGCTCGAAACCCGTATGACTGCAGATGAGCTTAAGCGTCTTATGGATGACATCCGTAAGGCTCAGGATGAAAAAGAGCAGGCAAAAAATGATATTATCAAAGCCAATGTCCGCCTTGTGATCAGCATTGCAAAAAAATATAACAACCGCGGGTTAAGCTTCCTCGATCTTATCCAGGAAGGAAATATCGGCCTTATTCGTGCCGTAGAAAAATACGATTATCACAAAGGATATAAATTTTCAACATATGCCACATGGTGGATCCGACAGACGATCACAAAGGGGATTGCTGACCAATCCAGGACTATTCGTGTGCCCGTTCATATGGCAGAGGCAATCAACAAGGTGAACCGTGCTCATAACAAGCTGGTACAGGCACTCGGTCGTGAGCCCTATCCAGAAGAAATCGCACAAGAGCTTGACCTTCCGGTAGAAAAAATAAAAAGCATTATCAATGTCTCAAAACGCCCCGTGTCGCTTGACAAGCCGGTTGGCGATGAAGACGGAGACACCACTCTCAGCGATTTCATCGAAGATGACAATATGATCTCACCCGAGAAAATTGCAGAGAGAACACTGCTCAGAAAACAGGTCGAGGCAGTGCTTTCCACGCTCACAAAGCGGGAGCGCCGCGTGATAAAATTGCGGTTTGGCATAGGTGATCAGACCCCTCGTACCCTCGAAGAGGTTGGGCATATCTTTGACATTACCCGTGAACGTGTCCGCCAGATCGAAGAAAAGGCAAAAGAAAAATTGCGTCATCACAGCAGAGCGAATATTCTCAAAAAATACATGGATACATTTGAAGAATTCAATAGATAATACATAACACCAAAATATATATAAAAAACCCCGAACTAAGATAGTCCGGGGTTTATATTATTAAGGAGAAATTGGATTTATTTAAACACAACAAATCTTTTCACATCATATGAGGTGCTTGACCTTAACACATAGAAATAAATACCGTTGGAAAGATCTGTGACATTTATGATTGCCCTTCCTTCGGTTGCTTGAACCGTTTTAACCAGCTCTCCAAGAATGTTATATATGTTAATTACTGTGTTTTGGTCTGAGATGCTTCCTCTAATTTTATAGGATACTTCTGTAGAATTTCTCACAGGATTAGGATACGAATTCCCAAGAATGGTCTCAAGATAGAAGTCCTGACAATTATCTCCATTGCTGTCGCCAGGGGTGTATTTTATTGAGCCATAGAATTCTGAATTTCCATTAAGGTTCACTACTTCTAACCAGTAATAATGTGGTACAAGGATACTCGCATCAAGATCGTCAAAGTAATATTCATTGGTTTGTGTCGATGTGCCTGCGGCAGAAATCAAGCTCTGGTTTATCCTATTTCCCGCAACTGAAACATCATCCCGTTCGGAGCGATATACGTTGAAACCCAGCACATCAGCCTCTGATGCAGTTGCCCAGGATAGCGCTACAAACTCAATTGTTCCTTCGGTGTTGTACACCGCACTGAAGTATTGCAGCTCAACGGGTAGTGTATTTAAATTTTCACCGCCCGGAGTTCCAGTTCCCGTCGGGTTTTCAGTCCACGATCCCTGATTTGTTCCGGGATTTAAGGACGTTCTTTCAAGCACTATCCCTGCATCCCAAGACCACGGATCCGCAGGATCATTGAATTGATCGATGATTACTTTTTTATCGGGAATGATCATTTCTATGACATCCTCTCCGCCATCGAGTGGAAATTCAGAGGTCATTGTCCCCCAATTATATGGAGCTTGAAAATCTGCATCCACCCCATAAGCCATCAAGAAAAAGCTGTGCTCCTGGCAAATAACCTTATATTCGCCTACATCCACATATCCGGTCAAATCCATCGTTGAGGTTGGCACTGGAGATCCATTATCATAATATCTCACCTGAACGTCTGCTAAATTCAGCAAAGAACCTGAAATATTAAGGAACTCTATATAACCATCATTTGGCATCATTGGATGAACTGCATCTCCGACAATTTCCGTAATAATCAAATCTCCGGCAACTGCTGTTGTGAGTGTAATTTTGCTTGCAGAAGGCACATCGCCGTCTGTTTTATAATTAATTGCAGTGCCTGAATTTGTATACGGATAGATCATGAAATAATAGATGGTTCCTTCCGAAAGTGCTGTCCAATTGTAAGATCCTTTACCTCCATGAGCTATATTAACCACTCCTGCTCCATCAGAAAGATCTGTATCGTCTACTTCTTCCGTTCCGTCAACTGGTGCTACAATAGCTCCAAATCCTGTATTGCTTGCTTTAATCAAATAAGCATCTGGCAATTGTCCGCCTTCCGAATCTGTCCAAGAACAGTTGACCTGATCTAAGCCGGTTCCGCCTCTTTCAGCAACAAAATCTGCAACATGGTTACTCGGTTCGGATTTGTACGTTGTGGCATCATCATTGGGTACTAAACCATCCTTTTTGTAATTCATATATCCATAATCATTCGTGTAGGGATATATCCTGAAAATATAGGTCGTTGATGAACTGCAATTATCAAAGGAGTATGATGTTGTTCCATGTGCCACTTTCACATTTCCACTACCGTCGGTAAGGTCAGTATCATCAGCAGGATCTGTGTTATCGTCTGGCGGGATTATTCCTCCTGTTGATGCTTTTATTAAGTAGCCGTCGGCTGCATTATCGCCGTCATTTTCGGTCCAGGCAAGGTCTATCTGAACATCATCAAAAGGAGTTGCACTAAAACCTGAAACATGTTCGGCTGGTTCGGCAGGGAAATTCCCGGAATCTGCCCACCATTCGTAAGCACCGATATCGATTTCTTCATTTATGGGAGCATTTCGCTGATCCCTGGTATAACCGACTCCCCAAGCCGGTATTGGAGTATCATCA
Organism: Fidelibacterota bacterium; assembly: GCA_021734505.1. GTDB lineage: Bacteria > Fidelibacterota > Fidelibacteria > Fidelibacterales > Fidelibacteraceae > M50B103. The sequence continues at coordinate 29,164 of JAIPIT010000013.1, forward strand.
CCATTGTCTATGGCTATACTTCCTGAGCTTGTTTTTAGGGTATAAGTTCCTTCCATAGTAAAGTTGGACTCTAAAATAGAACTAAGATTCAAAAATGGTTGAGGACCTGTATGATTAGAAGCTTCTGCACTAAAATCATACCCATCGTAATCTTCAATAATATTATAACCATAATCGTCCATATCTTCATCAGGTGGATAAAAATACACATCTTCACCTTCATCAGAAGCAGAATCATTGTTTCCGAGAATTGTATTTTTCAATTGGGCTGATGAATTAGGTCCGTAATAAATTCCTCCACCTTGACCACCAGAATTGTTTTGACTAATTGTAGCGTTGCATATATCTACTCTGCTTCCAGGATTTGTATAGGCAATAGAACGAGCCGATATCCCACCTCCTCGATTGGCAGCAGTATTATGCGAAATCGTAGAATTACGAATATCTAAGATCGGACGAAAAGTTACATGAACGCTTTCGTAATTACTGATGCCGCCGCCATCTCCATCGGTTGTATTATGATGAACCGTGCAATAATACAGCGCTAAAACACCTCTATAACCATTCAATATTCCACCTCCGCGATCATCGGCATGATTATAAGCTATATTACAATTTTCCAGGACTAAATAAGCTTCCCTGTTATAAATACCTCCACCTTCGCCAGAAGTATTTCCATATCGAATAGTAAGATCATGAATACGAATATCTCCCCAAGTATCAGATATAGAGAAAACTCTACCATCTGCAGATCCTTGAACTGAATGACCTTGAATGATAGTGTTTTCTGCGCCTGCACCTTGTAATGTTAGATCCTGGAAGGGTCTGTTAACGATAATCGTTTGAGTTGTTGAACCATCCCAAAGATTAAATGTTCCAGCCGAAATGTAGATCACAATATCATTATCATCCGGGTCCGTAACATTATCAACAGCATATTGAATCGTTTGCCATGCATCTGTTCCTGGTCCGGCTCCATGAGCCCCATCATCTGTACCCGAAGGGTCTACGTAGTAATAGTCGTCGGCAAATAAACCAGTCGTTATAAGCAATAGAATTATTAAAAAAAAGTGCTTTTTTCCTTTCATGTTTTTCTCCTTTGTTTTGATTTACAGGGTTATGTTTTAATAATTACTAAAACAATAAAAAAAACCCTAAAAATTCTGGATATTTTTGTCAATTTTATTAGAAATCTAAAATTTTCCTTGACGGAATCCGGGAAAATGCAACTTCATCTCATATTGTTTTTCCCATATTAAGACTTAATAAGCTTTAACAAAAATAAACTTTGGATCTTAAGTTAGAAAGGAGTATTTTATGAAAAAAATATTTAAGATCTTTATCATTCTTCTTCTATTTCTTTTTATCGCTAATGTGTCTGTTGGGAGCTCAACAAACTCAAAACCAAATTCTCACAAACCTCACACTCTCAAGGTGACTACGGTGCCGCTCTATCGTCTCAGAAGCGATTCCGATCAGGATCACTTTTATACCTCCAATCAGTTCGAGATACCAGAATATACTGACAAGGGATATAGGTTTGAAAGTATCATTGGAGAGGTTTTTACAGAAAAGCAACCTAACACAGTTCCTCTTCATCGTCTGTATTGTCCCTCTGAAAAGAATCATTTTTATACCATAAGAGATAATTATGAAAAATTGGTCACGCGTACCTATAATCCATATATTTATGAAGGTGTTGTTGGATATGTATATGAGTCCGAAGTTGAAAATTCTATTCCTCTTTATCGTCTTAGAAGTGATACTCAGAAAAATCATTTTTATACTACAAATGGTAAGGAAAAGGATAACGCAACCAAAAAAGGATATCGTTTTGAACGAATCGAATGCTATATCCTTCCTGCGGGTGCAGAAAATCAAGTTGCTACTATTCAGACCGAACCTGTTATAAAGGAAACTCCTGCCCCAAAAACCATTCATACACAAGTTGAATATTCAGGTAATTTTGTGGAAGATGAAGAAGTAAGGATCTGGCAAGCTCACGGTGGAGCAATTATACTTTTTGATTTTGATAATGATAATGATCCGGATATCGTTCTTAACGGAAAAGTCCGTGCTGATCTTTATAAAAATGACGGCAACGGAAATTTTGAATGGTTAGAGGACGATTTGGAATCAATGGATTATTGTGACGCGGCAGTAGGAGATATGGATGGTGATAATTATTTGGATATTATTTTTGCTGGCAGAGGTAAAACTATTTTGTATTCAAATAATAAGGATGGTTCATTTAGTGAAGCCACCAGAGATTTTAAGGGATTACACAGTACGGGACTTGCCGTTGGAGATGTTGACGGTGATTCCGATCTTGATTTTGTAGTCTGCGGCCGAGATGGTCTTTTGAACAAAAAAGCTCATCTCTACTTTAACAAAGGTAACAACAAATTTGAAGAATCAAAGCAGGAGTTCAAGGGAGTTTCAAAAGGTTCCGTGCAGTTAGCAGATATGGATGGTGATAACGATCTTGATATTCTTCTTACCGGAAATAAATCTACTTTCATATATCTGAACAACGGCAAGGGAAAATATTCAGAAAAATCTAATTCGATAGGTAAATATTATTCGAGTGACAGTGATTTAGCTGATATTGATGGTGACGGAGACATGGACATTGTCATTATTGGCGATACAAACAGCGATGAGACCAGTAAAATATATCTGAACGACGGTAATGCTAATTTTACAGATTCGGGAGAGAGTCTAATTGGCTTAGACAAAGGATGTGCAGAGTTTACTGATATCGATCTGGATGGCGATCCGGATTTGTTTTTAAGTGGCTGGGATGGAGATAATGGGAAAACTGCTCTCTATTTAAACGATGGTTCTGGTTCTTTTACTGAAACAGAAATCAGTTTACCTGATGGAAGACAATCCATTGTAGATTTTGGCGATGTTGATGGTGACGGTGATATTGATATTGTTTTTGGAGCTTATCGCGGAGGTACTGCCTTATTCAGACAAGAATAATTCATCTTTAGGATACTTTCGGGGGTTTTGTTTAATACTTAACCCCCTTTTTATTACAATTTTTGTTTCTGCTTCTATCATATTTCTACCCAAAACCCGCCAAGCTTGACATAAATATTTACACGCCGCTAATTTTACACTATGTAAACTTAATTTACACCTTGTTGGATATGAAATATGAACAGAAAAGAAAAAGAAATGAATGCCCGAAGAGAAGCAATTGTTGCTGCTGCCGAGGAACTCTTTTTGGAAAGAGGTTTCCAAAATGTCACCATGGAAGAGGTTGCCCGGAAAGCTGAATTCACCAGACCAACACTTTACGCGTATTTTAGGAACAAAGCAGAACTTTATGTGGTTATTTTTACAAAAATTTCCTTGATCCGCTGGAAGATGCTCAACGATGCAATGGCTGCAGAAGATACGGGCTACGGCAAACTCTACGCTTTTGGTAATGCCTATTATGAATTTGCAATTCAATATCCCGAATATCTAAAATTTATGCTCTATTGGGATCATTATGGAATTCCTTTCAATACAATAAATCCTGACATTGCAAATGCTTTTACTCAACCAAGGGATACATCTCGTCTTGGTCTTGTGAATGCGTTTAAGCTGGGGATAGCCGACAAGACTATTCGAGATGACATTAAAATTGAGTTCGTGTTGCCCTACCTATGTATTACCACCCGCGCTGTTTTAAATGAAGTCGTTTTAGGATATGCCGGTAAAGAATATTACTACAGTTTTCTTGAGTTGTTTCTACGGGGGCTTAAAAAATAAAGGCTGACGGAGGTCTTCAATGGTAAAAAAGAAAAAATTACGTTGGGTAATTCTATTATGTGTGTGTTTCCTTCCTATTATTTTACACGCGCAAAACTATCTGGATATGCCGGAGGGTATCTCGTATGACAGCACCTCAAAAAGTTATTTTGTTTCGTGCTGGAATCCTGCGTGTGTTGTAAAAATTGATAGTCTAGGAAATCAGAGTGTCTTCAAGTCCGGGCTTAATGCCTGTGCAAATAATGTGCTGGTTGATTCTATACTCTACGTTTCGTACAGGTATGGAGTGAAAGCGTTTAATATTAACACTGGTGTTCAGGTTCTTTATAAACCTATCAGCGCGAATAATTATTTCGATGGTATTGCATATCATGATGGCTATCTTTATCTCATTAATCACGGACAGAAACTCTATAAGATAGATCTTTCAGATAACTCTCATGAGTTGTTGGCGAGCACCGGGCTTGGTAACTATCCGCAAGGACTCATTTATGATGAAGTAAATGACAGGCTGCTCTCGTGCTCTTTCCAGAATAGTGCCCCTATAGTTGCGATCGATCCTGAAACTGGTCAAACCTCGTATGCTCTCTGGACAGGACTGAACAACCTTGATGCTCTGGCACAAGATCAATGGGGAAACATTTATGTTACCTGCAATGGAACGAACTCCGTTTACAGGTACGATTCCAATTTGGAAAACAGGATTGTGGTTTCTTCCGGTCATAGCGGTCCTTCGGGATTAGAATACAATCGTGGCGAGAATATACTTGCGATCTCAAACTTCTTTACCGATGTTGTTGATTTTGTGTCGATGGCTCCCTATTCTGTCGATCCTTCCAACGAAGATAAGGTGCGGTTAAATCAAAATTTCCCTAATCCTTTCAATTCATCTACAACTTTTCAGTTCTCATTACGCAAATCCTCCAATATTACTCTCTCTTTGTATGATTCTCGTGGTGGTCTTGTTCACAAACTTGTTGATGGTTGCTATCCTTCCGGCACACATTGCGTGAATTGGGATAGAGAAATAAGCGGTGGTCAGGGCATTTCATCCGGAACTTACTTCGTTCTTCTAAAAAACAACGAACAGGAACTTGTAAGAAAAATTACGATTCTTAAGTAAGCCATTTAGTGGTGTGTTGTTCTGTGGATAGTTACTGAAGTAAATTCAAGAACGAAAGAAATTTCTCTGAATATATCTTAGGGTTTTAATCATAAAATCTTACTGATACTTCATCTATGTTTTCGCCACCCTTGAGGATTTTTTCCTGATATTCAACAGTGGTGAGAAAGCCCTTTGTTCTTCCTGCTTCGAAAATCCCGTAAAGCATTTTTGAGCCAAGCTCCAGATTTTGATGATACACCCGGACGATAACGCGCCGTTTAATCTGAAAACTCGCCTTGTTCACTACCTCAAAATAAACCTGACAAAAGGATGGGGCTTCTGTCTCGATCTTGATCTCCTGCACTTCCAGGTATTTATCAAGCTGTTTGTGGCAATACTTTGTTTGAAGAAAACCGAATATTGCTGCCGCAAGGAGGAGTGCCCAGATAAACATCGGCACTCTCTGTTTTCTTGTTTTTAATGTTTGGGGTTTTCGTACTCTTAACATATGAGGAGGGTAACCTGTCGAGAAATTTAAGGCAAGTTTTTCGAATAAAAAATTTTCGTATCAGAAACTGGTTTCCAGCTGAAATTTTACTTGTCTTGATCTCTTAATTTTCTTCTCTTTCCAGATTTTCTCGGCATATTTTGCCTGTAATGATAAATGAGGACCAATATCGTATTTGAGAAGAATATATCCGAATACGCCATCACCCTTGAATTGAGAATTGAGCATAACACCATCCAGATCGTTTTCATACATGTACAAAATAATATCGCCCGTATGATACTGGCAGAAACGAATATAATTTTTTAGCTTGGGCGTGATAAAGTACTTAATTTCTTGGTAGAGGAGGGTGCCAGCATCATACTTGTCGGTATTAGTATAATGATGATAGGTGAATTCTCCACGGAATTTAAGTTCAATTTTATCGTTGATCTTTTGTATGAAATCACATCTATAGGTGTTTCTTTTTACCTGGTACAGCTTACTCACCTCATCAAAGCTTCGCCATCGCTCTGTTTGCTTGTGGTGATATGTTGCGCGAATGCGGGAGGTGTGCCATTTCTGATCAAATTGAACAAAAGAATCAAAACCATATATTGGAAGATTGCCGTAAGTGCTTTCATCGGGAAAACGGAAGACATCAAAATAAACGTCCAGGCGGGATTTCTCAAAGGGGCGATATGTAATGCCATAATAAAGCCCCCGTTCGTTATCGAACTCTCCGCCTGCATGAAACGGGTTGCCGTGAAAAGTGGGAAAGTCCTTCTCATAATTACGATATAAAATGACATTTTCAAACGAGCCTTGCTGCCATAGTACCC